>NZ_ASPX01000018.1:0-917 GCF_000517965.1 Paenibacillus sp. FSL R7-277 | reverse complement strand
AGGTAGCCGTATCGGAAGGTGCGGCTGGATCACCTCCTTTCTATGGAGAATCGTCTTCTGCAATGAAGACATTCAAATAAAAGTCTTCAGGAAGCTTGCTTCCTGAAGCAGGCTTTACTTCGTAAAGCCTTGAGCGTTTCCATTTGTTCGGTTTTGATGGAATTTGCGGGGCCATAGCTCAGCTGGGAGAGCGCCTGCCTTGCAAGCAGGAGGTCAGCGGTTCGATCCCGCTTGGCTCCACCAACAAACTTCATCTATTTGTTATGTCTGAAATACTAGATACATTGTCTGTTATTCCGAACATCACAGCCGTGATTGTCCCGTAATAACAGCAACTTGATCCTTGAAAACTGGATACCGAAACGAATTTGCGTTTTAGAACATTCCTTTAAGCTGAACTTGTGTAAACAAGTTTCATATTAATGGCGATGCTACGATGATCTTGATGGAAATACAGGCGTTGAAGAAATTCATTGTCCGAACTTTTCCTGACGGAAAAATCGAGGTTAAGCTACTAAGAGCACACGGAGGATGCCTAGGCGCCAGGAGCCGACGAAGGACGTGGCGAACAACGAAACTGCCTCGGGGAGCTGTAAGCAAGCTTTGATCCGGGGGTGTCCGAATGGGGAAACCCAGCTGTGGTAATTCGCAGTTACTCGTATCTGAATACATAGGATACGCAGAGGCAGACCAGGGGAACTGAAACATCTAAGTACCCTGAGGAAGAGAAAACAATAGTGATTCCGTCAGTAGCGGCGAGCGAACGCGGAACAGCCTAAACTAAGAGGCTTGCCTCTTGGGGTTGTGGGACGTCTCACATGGAGTTACAAAGGAATTCAGTAGGCGAAGAGGTCTGGAAAGGCCCGCGATAGAGGTAAAAGCCCTGTAGCCTAAACTGTGTTCTCTCCGAGACGGAT
>NZ_ASPX01000017.1:0-214 GCF_000517965.1 Paenibacillus sp. FSL R7-277 | reverse complement strand
AAACATTCAAATCGGAAGCTTTGCTTCCACAATAGAACCCTTGGGTTCGAATACTCACTCGTTGGTCAGTTTTGAGAGCTCAAACTCTCAAGTAACACTGTCTGTTATTCCGAACATCACAGCCGTGATTGTCCCGTAATAACAGCAACTTGATCCTTGAAAACTGGATACCGAAACGAATTTGCGTTTTAGAACATTCCTTTAAGCTGAACTT
>NZ_ASPX01000016.1:0-77962 GCF_000517965.1 Paenibacillus sp. FSL R7-277 | reverse complement strand
CTCATTTTTGGATCTCACCGAAGTGATCTCCAGATACTCACTCGTTGTTCAGTTTTCAAAGATCAAGCTCGTTGTTAGTGTCGATGTTATCGTCACCAGCAACTCTTATAATATATCACGTTCATCTGAGCAATGCAAGCTTTATTTTTGAAATCACTTATTTAAGTAATCTCTCATTTCCTTTGCCGCTCCAACAACGCTTATTTATAATAACCTATCCTTCTATTAAAAAGCAACCTTTATATAAATAAAAATAACCCGCTTAATGACTAAGCGGGTTATTCTCAGATAATGCTATAGTTACAGCTATTCTTAGTAGAATTTCGCTGCAGTATATTTGCTTGCTGATTTGATCAGTTCAGTTGATGCTGTTTTCTTACCCAGACCTGCATCCACTGTAGTATCAATCGTCACCCATTTGCCGTTCAGGAACACTTCGTTCCAGGCATGGTATGAAGTTACATAGCTTGTATTCCCCATAACCAACTTGGTTGGAATCCCTTCACTGCGGAGCATAGTAGCGAACAAGGAAGCGTAATCGTAGCAGATACCTTTGTTGGTAGCCAGTGTGTTGTCGTTGTTCGGAATATAATCTGTGCTTACGGTGTTGGCCAGAGAGTAGTCATATTTCACGTTAGCTACGATGTAATTGTAGATAGCCTTAACTTTGTCTGCATCTGTTGTCAGACCCTTTGTAAGCTGTGCTGCCTTTTGAACGGATTTATCGGAAGAACTCCACTTTACATTCTGTACAGAGCTCAAATATACGGCATTCACATTGCTCATTGAGAGAGATACAGTCTCGGAAGATAGTACTTTGTATTTGTTGCCGGTAGTATTCTCAAGAACGGAGACCTTGTAAGAGCCATTACCTTGTTGCAGCGGGAACGTCTCGGTCGGTTTGGAAGTGTATAAGTTGTAAGTATAGCTGTTATTGTCCTTGGTAATCATGAGCTTCATCTTCTTGTCTTTAGGAACATCGTACGAAACCCCGATAACCCCTTGATCAAGTTGTCCAACATTTAACCAGCTTGAATCTGCATTAGCAGCTTGAGCAGTGCCTGTCTGCACGGAAGTGACGATCACAAAAAGTGTAATCAGCATTAAATAAAACTTCTTCATGGATAAAACCCCTTTCGGTAGCTGGCTGCCATTCTTACGGGAAGGCCCTTTAGCTTTGCGTCCCTACCTTTCGATAGGTTTGCCGTTATCGTATAAGCTTTATCTGTCCAATCTACTGCCACATAATGACAGATTCAGAATGAAAACAAACAAAAAAAGCCTCTTCATTCGGTAACTGGCTGCCATCCATGACGGGAAGGCCCTGTAGCTTTGCGTCCCTACCTTTCGATAGGTTTGCCGTTATCGTGTATTAGCTTTCATAGTTATAGCTTACCATATCTCAATCTATTAGCAAGACCCAAATCACTAGATTCCCGCAAAAATAGACTAAAATTTTATGTTTTTTGACCTTTCTCAGCATTGTCCTATGACAATCAGGTCAACTTTGCATGAATAATGAGTCTGTGGGTAGGGTTGACAAGCGGATCACAGGTAATGAGGGTCAGAATCTTATCATCATCCTTACCCTTCAGTACTGAAATATCGGTAGGCTCTACAATAGATACATCATATACAACATATTTGTATTCCTGTCCGCTTGTAATAACAGTAATGGCATCCCCTTTACCGACCTCATCCAGTCTGTTGAACAGCCGCCCTGCCGTTCTTGACCGATGTGCCGCAATCGCTGCATTGCCTACCGCGCCAATCGGAGCTGTCTCCTTCATATGCGCCGCCGCATGCTTCATATTGGTCTTGGTGGCGCCCTCCAGTACAGGCAGCTTCAGATCGATTTTATCGATTTCAATAATAGCGGTGATCTTGCCTCCCACTTCAATCTCGGGCGCTGTAGTGGGCACCGGCTCTTCCGCACCAGACTCTTCCGCCAGCAGCTGGGTGACTTCTGCATAAGGCTTGCTCAGATCCTGGCTGGCAGGAGCCGTAGCCGAAGGAACGATTTCACTATAGGCCTGTTCAGCCTCTTCCAGCAGCTTCTGCTGCTGACGGTCCTCGTACCATTCGCTTCCTTTGGGGTAGAGCATAATCAGGACCCCGGCAAGTATAATCAAATAGGATAATTTCCGCATGACAATCGCCTCCGCAACATAGAATAAGTGCTTTCCTCCACAGAATACGGGGAAGATATACGCTCTCTTTAAAATACCCACTTCCGGCTTCCAAAGAAATTAATGATTACTGTAACAAAGGTAACCAGCACCTTGGCCATCAGCACCTGGACGCCCAGCCGGTCAGTCAGCAGATGAATCAGCAGCACCGAAATGCCCAGCACCATCAGATTCAGGACAATAAATCTCACCAGCTGCATCCGGTCAAAGCCGCTATTCCCGCCTCTGTTCCCGCCCTTGAAGGTCACCTTCTTATTCCAGAAAAAGCTGTTGGCCGTCCCGGCGCTGTAGGAAATAATCTGTGCAGGGGTGTTAAGCATCCCCAGGGAATGAAGCAGGGTAAATACCGCAAAATCTATGAACGTGTTAAGCAGGCCCACCGCATTGAATTTCAGAAACTGGATCATCCCTGCCCGCCAAGCCTTATCTTGCATAATCGCTTGCCTTCCGCGTGTCTTCGGCCTCTGCCTCCGGGTAGCCTCGGGTCTCGCGTACGATATAAAGCGGTCTATCCTTAGATTCATCATAGATCCGTCCGATGTATTCCCCAATCACGCCCAGCAGCATCAGCACAATGCCGTTAAACAGCAGGTTCACCCCGACAATAGATGCCCAGCCCGGCACAGTCCAAGAGGTGAAGACTTTCTGGAATAAGACCAGGAACAGGTAGATGAAGCTGGAGAAGGACAGGAAGAAGCCGACATAAGAGGCGATTTTGAGCGGCTTGTGCGAGAAGGAGGTGATTCCGTCGAGCGCAAAGCGGATCATTTTTTTGAGCGGATATTTCGTCTCCCCGGCGAAGCGTTCCTCCCGCACATATTCCACCATGGTCTGCCGGAAGCCGACCCAGCTTACCAGCCCCCGTACATAACGGTTCTTCTCCTTCAGGCCGCGCAGCACATCGCAGACCTTACGGTCGATGAGCCGGAAGTCCCCGGTATCTGTGGGAATCTCCACACTGGTCATGCTGCTGAGCAGACGGTAAAAGATTTTGGCTGTCACCTTCTTAAAGAAGGTCTCTCCGTGGCGCTTCAGCCGCTTGGCATAGACTACCTCATAGCCTTCCTTCCACTTGGCGATCATCTGCAGGATGACCTCCGGCGGGTCCTGGAGATCTGCGTCAATCACCACAACAGCCTGGCCTTCAGCATAATCCATACCCGCCGTAATCGCCACCTGATGGCCGAAGTTACGGGAGAAGTCAATCAGCTTGACATGCTCATCCCTATTACTGATTTCGCGCATAATCTCAGCCGTACGGTCCCGGCTGCCGTCATTGACGAACACGAGCTCATAGGAATCCCCGCACTCATCCATCACTTTTTTGAGCCGTTCGTAGGTTATCTGAATGACTTCCTCCTCATTATACATGGGCACAATTACACTATATCTGGCCTTCACAAGGGTTCCTCCTCAATTTATTGTAAGCCACAGCTTCCTTGATGCGCTTCATCAACATCAGCTTTGAGCAACTATGCGGCTCTTACAGCTCCCCTCCTAGAATACCCAGGAAGGGAACCAGCGAAGTACATGAATGATATAACTGCTGTTCACCTGCATGCCGGACAATACCGGATAGAACATTACAAATAGGATGGCGGCGGCCGCAACATAGGCGTACCGCAGATATTTGGCACCCTGGAACCTGCCGTCAAGCAGCTTCAGGATGTACACAATGGATAGAATCATAAACGGCACCATCGCAAAGTAATGGTACAGGAAGGTCTCACGCGGCACAAGCATCCACGGAACATATTGTGAGAAGAAGCCGATCCAGATCATATACAGGCTCTTGTCCCGGCGCTTCAGGGTGAACCATACAGCAGCCAGCATCGTGAAGATTCCTGTCCACCAGATCAGCGGATTGCCCATCGTTACTATGCTGCTCGCCTTGCCTGCAGGCAAGCCTTCGCCGCCGCTGAAGAACCATACCGGACGCTTCATGAACGGCCACTCCCACCAGGAGGAGGCGAACGGATGTGTAGCTACAAGCTGACTGTGATAGTTGTACATATTCTTCTGGGCATCAATCAGCCCCTTAACGGTGAAGCCCTCTGCCGACGCAGATAGTGAAGGAATGAAGGACAGGCTGTATATTATTCCCGGAATGATGACGAAGAATCCGATGCAGCTGGCCAGCGTGATGATCGTGTTCTTCCAGAAGGACTGATCTGCAGTCCGGCAGGCGGCTTTGAGCTCCTGACCGCTCAGCTTGCCTTCAGCCAGCAGGCGTCCGGCAGCCTTGTATTCTCTGTAGCGTTCAATGAGTACCAGCGCAAGCATAATAGCAAGTCCTGCGCCTCCGTAGATCACGATCCACTTCGAAGCAACCCCGATGCCGAAGAACAGGCCGGACCAGAACAGCGGAGCCAGTGTGGTCCGCAGCGGCACCCGGTAGAAATTCATCGTGAAATACCGCTGCATGAAATAGAACATCAGCATAATGAAGAATACACCGTACACATCGATGGTCGATATCCGCGTCTGGGTGAAATGCATGAAGTCCAGAGCGAATAATCCCGCTGCCAGTGCAGCATAGGTAGTCTTACGGAACAACCGAATCGCCATGATATAGATCAGCGGCAGCATCGCAATCCCGAACAAGGTGCCGATGATCCGCCACCCGAACGGATTGACGCCGAACAGCTCCATTCCTACCCCGATCAGCAGCTTGCCAAGCGGCGGATGCGTGTTCTCATAAGGCACAATATTATGATAATGCTCATAAGCCGTACGGGCATGATAGATCTCATCAAAATACGTACTGTTCATGAAATTAGAGTTCCCCGGTATGACGGACTGCTCGTCAAACAGATTGGCCGGCGTTCCTCTTTTAGCTGCTGCTCCCGAATCGGGTGTCACGCTTGCTATCGTCAGAGGAACCTCCGGTGCCCCCTGCTCATAGAAGGCCATCTCATTGAGGGTGAAGCCTGGAGACGTAACCGAGAGCTTGACATATCTTGCGGATACGTTAAGCGGCTGGCTTTTCCAGATGAAGACATTGCCCACATCCTCGCTTACCTCAAGCGGGCTGCTCCAATTATCAGGGGTCTGGCTGAATTCCAG
Organism: Paenibacillus sp. FSL R7-277; assembly: GCF_000517965.1. Lineage (NCBI taxonomy): Bacteria > Bacillati > Bacillota > Bacilli > Caryophanales > Paenibacillaceae > Paenibacillus > Paenibacillus sp. FSL R7-277. The sequence continues at coordinate 72,707 of NZ_ASPX01000016.1, read as the reverse complement.
CTGAAACTTCCCTGTTCCGACACCGCCGAACACATTAACCCGCTCCAGTTGATGGGCCTGCCCCAGATCCACATAGAAGCTCTCGCCGCTGGCTGCTGGCTCCCACAGAGTCTCAGGTGCCTTGTTATCTCCCAGATGATAGAGGGCAAGCGCCCCGTATAGCACGGTGATACCGAGCATCCAGATCCAGTCTCTGCGCTTCAGCTTCAGCGGAGAACGGCGCTCAGCAGGGGCAAGCGGCTTGATGCCTTCTGCAAGCAGCAGATCTGCTGCGTACGCCTCCTTGGGGGTAACCGGCTCAGGAAAAAGCTTCGCAGTTCGGCGGATATATACATCGTATCCAATATAGAGCAGATATATCGCAAGAATGATAGTGGTAATAGCTGTAACCAGAACAATGCCGTCAGCCGGCGGATTTCCGCCGGTATTCAAATACGCCAGTGTATAACCAACATTGATGTACTGGGTCAGGGAGAACCCGAGGAACAGGGTCAGGAACCGCCGGTCCCGGCTCTCCATGAAGGCGAATAAGGACAGAATCAGTACCGGATACAAGTAACGCTCATGCATTTTGGTACCGAATACGAAGACAATCGTGATCAGCACCATAGCGATGAAGTAGGACTTGGAGAGATCCTTGCGGTCCTTGGTATTGAAGGAATAATAAGCAGCAAGTGCTACTGCCACCAGGATGAAAATAAAGCCCCATATACGATACGGTATGCCGAGCCAGGTCACATCCAGCGCCGACCACATCGGGTCAGTCAAGGCATACAGATTGAATGCATTCACTGTGGAATATGGATAAGAGGACAGTGTGCTTTTGTAAAGGTTAATCAAGCCTGCAAAACCGCCGTTGTTCCAGAAGAACGGGGCTGCGAGGACAAGGAAAATCCCCAGTCCGTACAGGGCGCCCAGCGCAAGCTGCTTCCAGGCCCGGTGATGGTAGAAGGCAAGCAGCAGCACAGGTGTGAAAATCAGCGCCTGCGGCTTGATTAATGTAGCGACGGCAAAGAAGATCGCTGCACGTACGAAGCGCTTATCGACAACCCCGATCATACTGAGCAGCAGAAAGATGAGGAAAAAGGAATCCGCCTGCCCCCAGGCTGCCGAATCCATCAGCACAGCCGGATTGAACAGGAACAGCATCATCAGCCCCATAGCCAGCCCGGAGCCGAGCCTGGTTCGCGCGCTATTATAGATAATCCAGCCAAGCACCAGATCCGAGAGCATCGCAGGCAGCTTGAAGAGAACCGTCTCGGCACCTGACCCGCCCGCAAAGTTAAATAATCCGCGCAGCAGGCTAAGCAGGTATAGCACATACAAGTACCCCGGCGGGTAATCGGCGAAATAACCTTCCTCATAGAATTTGCCCGGTCCAAGGTCGGTCAGACGCTGGCCCCAGGCCATGAAGGTGTTCATATCATTCTTATAGCCCTGTGCCGTAAGGCCGATCCAGATGCGCAGGATGAATGCTGCCCCAAACAAAACATACAGCCAGCGGGTGTAGATTACATCCTCCTGTCTCAGCAGACGCTCACTGCGGAAGGCTCTTGTGTACAGAAAAGCAAAGAACAGGCAGAATACTCCCGAAAGCAGCAGCAGCTTGGCCGGAGACACCTTATGCGGCACTTCCTCCGGCTTGCTTCCGCCGTCCGCATCTGCCGGGGGAGCCTGGGCGCCGCTGTCCAGTGAGATGATATTCGATCCCTCCGGTACTGTATCCAGCTTCTCTACGGACAGATCATCGAAATAGGCCTTACCCTGAATCAGATTGGCATAGCCGCCCAGCGCAGCGCCGATTCCGATCTCGGTCTGCTCCTTGCCGGTCTGGCCGATGAACTCCAGACGCTGCCATTCACCGCCGGTATCACTGGTAGCGGGATAACCGCCCCCAATGCCTACCGGGAAAATATTGGCCCCGATTCCCCCGCCTGCGGTGCTGGCTATTTTGACGTATCCAGAGATTCTGTAATAGCTATCCGGCAAGACGGTAACGGTCTGCACCCACTTCAGGTGATTGGGTTCCAGATTCTCAATAACCGCCGCTTTGCTGCCGGAATGAACCTCTTCCGACTGAACGGATATGGAGCCCGCCGCATCTCCGGCAATCCACATGTCCTTGGTCCAGCCTGCCGGTGCCCCCTCTTCGCCTTCTTCAAAGCCCGGGTTCTGCAACAAATTCCCTTCGGCATTAATGCTTGTTACAGGAAGAATAAATAATAAGAGCATTAGTATAACGGTTGCCGCTGCACGTACCTTCTTGGTCATCGTTCTACCCTCACCTCGTCAATGTTAATCCAGCCATTACCGCCGGTTATGTATACTTCTGCCTGTATCCCCTGCTCCAGAGTGACCGCAGGAAGTGTGACCTGTTGATAAGCTTCCGCCGCAGGCAGCTCTGTCTCTGCAAGCATCTTACCGGCTGCCCGGATGCCGATCTTCCCGCCGCTGCCGCCGCTACTGGACATGACAGTCAGTCTGTACTCACCGGCTGGTGCAGTGAAAGCCTGCGAAACGATGTTCTCCGTTCCGGGATCAAGATATGCCAGCTTACTCCCGGCGAAGGGGTTGTTGACAGCAACTCCCGTTCCCGCAGAGAAGGACCAGCCCGCCGTCCCTTCTTCAAATCCGCCATTCACAAATTCAAATGCAGCAGTCTTGGGTGTATCTTGAGGCCCGCCATTCTGTTCACTGGTGAGCATTACGCTGTAGTTGGCAAAACGCTTCACTCTGGACCCGGCGCTTGCCGCAGGCGGCGCAGCAGTATTCGCATAGATATATGCGGCATTCGCAGGCACCCTGCTCAGATCATCAAACCTGTATCTTCCAAAGGAAGAGACGCGCTGAAATGCCTCTCCCGGATTGGCATACTGAACGGACTTCAGGAAATCATGCGGGCTGATCTGTTCATAGAACAGCACATAAATATAAGGCATATTCACCTGGTTCGTAAGATAGACTTCACCGGAGCTGTGTTCCGAAGCATACTGCACAGCCTCCCCTAAGGATTCATAGAAGACTGGACCGATGCGTTCAGGGAACTCGCGGAAATACGTATTGGAGAATAAAATAAACATCATGGCGAACCCGGCCGCGGCCAGGATGGCTATCCCTTTGACTCTGCCTGCCAGCCAGACGAATCCGGTGCTTACCAGCATAATGAACGGATAAAAAATAATATTAATCCGGTTAATATTCACAGTTGTAATCAACGCCATTAGCACCGCCACCAGGAACCATAGCAGCACGGCTCCCCTACCAGCGCTCTCCCTCTCCCGCCGGCTTGTCCACCAGGAATGCAGGAGAACGATCAGGCCGAGCAGTGCAAAAGGCAGCGCCAGCGGGTACGCATACCCGTAAGGAGAGATGGAGTTCCAGGCCAAGCCGTCACTTCCGCTCCACATCAGCTTGCTGAACGCAGTGAGGTTATCCGCAGCCGCCTGCCACAGCCTGCCGCCGAATACGGATGAAATCTCCTCCACGCGCGGGGTCGTGAGCTTCGGAATTGTGAACAGCGGAGTAGCTATATCCTGCATAGCGTAACGGTTAATGATAATAAATAGTAATATAGGCAGCGCCAGTACCGCAAACCATACGAAATTCCAGACCAGGGCACGAGGTCTCAGGACCTTGCTATATAATAGAAGAATTGCCGTACCGAGCGCAAATAGCGGGACGAAGAAGTAGGCTGTTCCATAAGCATACAGCGAGAGGGCCAGCATGCCGGTAAAGGCGTACAGCCACCTTGGATTCGCAAAGGCGCGCAGCAGAAAGTATACGGATATCAAAATCATTGTAGGAAACAGATTCGATTCCAGCGCCCACCTGGACATCATAATATGCCACGGATTGATGGCGATAAAGAACATGGCAACGGTCCCGGCTCCAGGCGAGACCGACAGTCTTTTCATAATGAGATAGAAAAACAGCATGCCCAGTAGTCCCATGATCAGGCTAAGCGCCCTTACAGACAATGGCGTTAGACCGAACAACAGAATGAACGGCATGGACAAGTAGGCATATAGCGCATTCTGTCCGCTCCCCCAGGCGATCAGGTGAATTGGCAGATGAACACCATTCCGGTCCATCCCGTAGTGCAGAATGGCGTAGGCATCATAGCCGATAGAGGCTTCGTCCTGGTTCAGTCCCGGTGGAATAGAAGTTATGTATAGAATACGGACTATTGCCCCAAGCAGGAACAGCAGCACCGGCCAGGGCTGGCTACGGAAGAACTTGTACACTCGATTGAATACACCGGACACCATTTATCACCTCTTCAACAATATAATCTAAATATTGGTTGATGAAAAGGGTAAAACCCAGCTTGTCCCGCGCGGCTCCCCCCCCTTAAAAGAATAAAAAGAAAACGGCCCCTTCATATAATGAAGAGACCGCAGAATGTAAGTCAGAATCCATGGAGCTGATTAGCCTTGGCTGCCGATCAGAACATAACGCAGGATGATCAGAATCGCCAGCACCCACATCATCCAGTGGATATCATATTTCTTCTTCCCGGCGATATTCGCTACACAAGCCAGAATCACGTAAGTAACAATCCCGAACGAGATCCCGTTAGCAATGTTATACGTAAACGGCATGATCACGAAGGTCAGGAAGGCCGGAATCGCCAGCACCATGTCCTGGAAGTCGATCTCACGTATCGATTGAGCCATGAGTACACCGACAATAATCAGCGCTGCCGCTGTGGCCGGACCAGGGATCAGAGCGACTACCGGAGCCAGGAACAAGGCAAGCAGGAAGCAGATCCCCGTAGTTACTGCAGTCAGACCCGTACGTCCGCCTTCAGCTACACCGGCTGCACTTTCTACATAAGCGGTAGTGGTGGAAGTACCCAGCATCGCACCGCCCGCAACAGCTACCGCATCTACGAACATGGCATTGCCGACACGCTTTTTGCCCTCTTCAGGGTTCTTCATAATTCCGGCACGTTCAGCAGTACCTACCAGCGTACCGAAGGTATCGAACAGTTCTACGAAGGTAAAAGTGGCAATCGCCGATACGATACCGGTGTGCATAATGCCTTCCCAGTCGAATTCCCAGAAGTTGAGCTGTGTGAAGTCAGGAATCCATGGTGTCTGCGGATTGCTCAATGAACTGAAATCCACAGCCCCCATTAGGATTGCAGCCACGGTAGTCCCGAGAATTCCGAACAGGATGGCGCCGCGAACGCGCAGTACCATTAAGATGGAGATCAGCAGCAGGCCGATAATCACGAGCTGAACATTGGTGTTCTCCAGGCTGCCCATATGAATTACAGTTTCAAAAGAAAGAACATCTGTAAATTTGTTAGCGGCGATATCACTTCCGGCTTCAACGCCGATGGTCATCAGTCCGCTGTTCTTCAGGCCGATAATGGTGATAAACATCCCGATCCCGACAGTGATCGCATGCTTCAGGCTGTCAGGAATGGCAGTGAGCAGGATTTGCCGGACCCGGGTAACGGTCAGGAGGATGAAGATAATCCCGGAGATAAATACGGCGGTAAGACCCATCTGCCAGGTGAACTCATGTTCAGTGGTGGCGGAGGATAAGACGACGGAAGCGAAATATGCGTTAAGGCCCATACCAGGTGCCAGAGCGACCGGGAAGTTAATGAATACCCCCATGGCAATGGTGAAAATACCGGCTGCCAGCGCAGTCGCAAGGAATACGGAATACCAGCCCATATCAATGCGGCCGAAGGCAGTCAGAGTGCTTGGATTAACCGACAGAATATAAGCCATTGCCATAAACGTGGTTATACCGGCCATGATCTCTGTACGTACTGTGGTGCCGTTCTCTTTCAATTTGAAAAAGCGGTTCAAATCGTTCTCCCCCTAAGGTTGTATGTTGTGCCAATACAGCAACACAAAAGCCGGCATCTGGGAAGACACCGGCCCGAAAAAGAGATGGCTGCCGGGAATTCCGGACAATCGCCGGAAATCCCAGAACAAGTTGCTCTTCTTAATCGTAGCCAGGTCATTACGGTGACCTCGTAGAGACTTCCGGGCCGATCCCCGGAATTATACGAATATATTTGCTGTAGCGCTTTATCATTTTAGGGGGAGATGACAGCTCTTGTCAATGGTAAATACGAACATTGGCCGTCAGGTTTACACAAATGTTCGTAAATTGAACATTTCTATGACAAATACTGCTTGGTTCAGGGAGAATCCGCCAAACATTGCAGCATAAATGCGGATAGTTCCGCACTAAATTAATTATAATCAAACTCTACATGGATTTGCATACCAAATCTATGTTAATCTGAATGTGCTTAGCGATAAGCATTAAATTTCTAATCAAGTTCCTTATCCGAAAGGGGATGTTTCGATTGGTTACTACTTATATGGTGGTTTCCGTTTAAAACTGCATAGCAGGCATACATCTTAAAAATCAGGCGAACGCCTGGATTATTTGGTATGCCATCCCAAGTAACCTTTCGTGAATATTGCTGTTTGCGGGATACGATGAAGGTCGTATCTTCTTTGCATCTTGATGCCGTAGAACAGCAGCTTCTTATTGAGGCTGCTGTTCCGCGGCATTTTTGCGTCCATCAAACAACAGATAAGGAGCTAAACCCAAAAACATGATTAATCTTACAACCTATGGCTACACCGAAATAGAGGAAATCCCCGCCGGGCTATTACCGGGCAGAATTACAGAGCTCCGGCGGGAGCGCTTCATGGTAATCACAGAGCGGGGCGAGCTGACCGCTGTACTCAAAGGCACGTTCTATCACAGTGCGGAATCGCGCGGGGACTTCCCGTGCGTCGGCGACTTCGTCCTGCTGCGTCCGAACGAAAGCGGGGAATCGCTCATTACAGCGCTTCTCCCCCGCCGCTCCAAGTTCTCGCGTGCGAATTATTCCGGCCATGCCGCAGAATATACCAGAACCGTTCTGGAACAGGTCGTAGCCGCCAATTTCGACTATGTATTTATTTTGTCTTCCCTGAACAAGGATTTCAATGTCACCCGCATGATGCGTTATCTGACCCAGGCCAGGCAGAGCGGCGGGCAGCCGGTCGTCATTCTGACGAAGGCGGATCTCACAGAAGACTACAGCCTCCCGCTGGCAGAAGTCCGGCAGAGCATGCCGGATGTTCCCGTGCACGCAGTGTGCAGTCATAACGGTCTCGGGCTGAATGAGCTCGATGTCTACCTTGAGCCAGGTTCAACTGTCGTCTTCCTTGGCATGTCCGGAGTCGGCAAATCATCGCTGCTTAACGCCCTGATGGAACGGGATGTTATGAAGGTCAGTGCCATCCGGGAGGAAGACAGCCGGGGACGGCATACGACGACCCACCGTCAGTTGTTCATGCTCCCCTCGGGAGCAATGGTAATCGATACCCCCGGAATGCGTGAACTTGGATTATTCGACGCTGACGAAGGCATCTCTGCAGGCTTCAGCGATGTGGAGGAACGGTTCGCAGGGTGCCGGTTCCATGACTGCCGCCATGAAGCCGAGCCGGGCTGTGCGGTACTCGCCGCCCTTGCGGACGGTTCCTTGCCGCGTGAACGCTGGGAGCGTTACAACTCACAGCAGCAGGAGAACCGGTTCGTCCAGGACAGAACACACTATCTCAGGGACAAGGATGCCCGCAATCAGTCAGCTGCAATGCAGCGCAAGCAAATGAAAAAAAACGGAGGACGATACAAATGAAGATAAACCAAGATGCTTTATATATTGCTCTATCTCAGCTTTTTAATACAACGATTACCTCTGCGGATTACGAAACGCTACAGTTACACGGCGGAACTGTGGGGGATGTGCAATTGGTCACCGGAACCGCTGCAAGTGCTGCCGGGGAGAGCCTGCCGTTCCGCATCGTGCTGAAAATTCAAAAGAAATGGGAACGTTACAATGACCCGGATTCATGGCGGCGGGAATATGATCTCTACGCTTCTGAGCTGGGAGCGACCTTCAATGATACCTTCCGCTGGCCGGTGTGTTATCACGCGAAGATGAATGATGAAGAGAATGAGTACCAGCTATGGCTGGAATATATCAACGGCATCTCAGGCCTGGAGCTGACCGGTGACATGTATGAACAGGCCGCATTGGAGTTGGGATGGTATCAAGGGAAGTTGTACGCGGAGCAGCCTGAGGTGCTGCAAAGTCTGACCAACCTGAGCCATGCCGATCTCATGAAGAATACGTATCTGCACTACCGGTCTTGGCCGGTTGTCTACGACTATATCCGTTCAGAGGAATGCGGATTCCCGCAGCATGTGCGGCAAATGCTCATCGACATCGATGAGCATTCGGACGATATTTTTGCCCGGATTGAAAGCTTGCCTCGGGTGTTATGCCACCGGGACTTCTGGGTAACCAACATCATCTATACTGGCGGGACCATCGCGCTGATCGACTGGGATACCAGCGGCTGGGGCTACCTCGGCGAGGACATCGCCAGCCTGATTGCAGATGAGGTGGATCTTGATCACATGATTGAATACTATCAGCGGTGTGTCCCTGCTTATTACCGGGGCTTCACGGAATATGCGGGAGAGATTGCCCCGCTTGCCGGCCACTGCGTCTACGAATTCATTCTGCTCGTCTTCGGATACCGGCTGGTGGAGGGATATCTTCATGCGGAGGATGATGATAAGAAGACAGAGTGTCTGGATACGCTGGAGAAGGTGTATGAATTGAAGAGCTTGACCCTACAATAAGCTAAGATCCAGGGCATAGGATACACGACATGGTGTAGACCTATGCCCTTTTTCTATGATACAGGGGCAGCGAAAGCTACTGCTGGAGGAGCGACTTGCTTTTCTCAATAAACCACTTCTCTGCACTGGATAGTGTATGTTCAGGATGATAAATCAGGGTTCTGCGGAGTGCAGAATATCCATCCGGCAAAGCTTGATAGTTCAGATAATGGTATTTGAGCGCCAGACTTTCAGGAATGATTCCTATACCGAATCCGTTGCTGCAAATCTCCAACAGTGTTTCGACAATATTCACCTCTGAAATGGATGCGTTATGCACATCGAAATCAGCCATCAGTGACATAAGCGCTTGATACGAGGAGCACTGTTTACTGAACACATAAATAGGCTCTTCACTTAATAATCTGTAGAGAGACTTACCCTTCGTATTCCCCGTAAACACCAATCGGTCTCTTGTCAGCATTTCCGCCAGCATGGATTTACTCTGGTTATAAATTGCATTCTCAAGCTCGGTAATGTAAGCAATATTCAATTCTCCCTTGAGGATCTTGGATATTAATTCATCTGTGCTTCCGCTCATTAAGGACAACCTTTTGTTCGGGAATGCCTGATGAAATTCTTTAGCAATATTATTAAGGTGCAGCGGAAAGGAAGACTGCATAATTCCAATCAAAATATGCTCTTCCTTATGGGCGAGGAGCTCTTCTGTTTCTTCCCATAGCAGGATTATTTTTTTGAATTGTGCATATAGCCTTTCCCCATCCGGGGTTAGCTCTACCCCATAAGAATGCCGGTAGAACAGCTTAGCCTCAAAGTGCTTCTCGATATTCTTAATCTTATTCGTAATATTCGATTGCAGATGATTGAGTTCGTTCGCCGCAGCAGTCATACTTCGCAATTCTGCAACTTTCATAAAAGCTCTCATGTTCTCGATATGCATAGCCTTCTCCTTCAGGTATCAAAAAAAGTAATATCCCCATGCGATTCATGCATTTCAAATGATACTTGAGCCAGATTATACTTAGGTTCACCATAGAAGACAAGGAGCGAAATACAATGAACCATTCAAAAAAAATTAAAGTCGGCATTGTGGGCGGGTCCGTTAATCCTGAAAGCTGGGCGATCAAATCACATATTCCTGTGCTGATGAACAATGAGCAATATGATTTAATGGCAGTCAGCACTTCAAATCCGGCCTCAGCGAAGCAGGCTAAAGAAGTCCTTGATATCAAGTATGCCTATGATCATTATCAGGAGCTTGTCCAGAACCCGGAGATTGATCTCGTAGTTGTGAGTGTCAAGGCTCCATTGCACTATGAAATACTTAAAGAAGCGATTAAGCATCACAAGCATGTATATTCAGAATGGCCGTTAACCAACCATATCCGTCAGTCACAAGAACTCACGATGTTAGCGCAAAATGCCAAGGTTCATAATATCATTGGACTACAGGCCAGACAGTCCAGCGTGCTGAAGCAGGCTAAGAGCATAATTAATCAGGGGAGATTAGGAAAAATTCTATCTGCGCATATGCAAGTCACCACACAGGGAAAAGGAAACACAGCAACAAACCGGACAGAATATCAGTTCAATCGGGAAAGCGGGGCAACGCTGCTGGACATTAACGGTGGCCATTCTTTAGACCTTATGGCCTCGCTATTAGGGGAATTCACCCCACTTGCGGCCGTTGCTCAAAGCAGCTTCGGGCAGATTCGCAATATCGAGACTCACCAGAATATTAGGCAAGGCGCACCCAGTAGCTGGGAAGTGATCGGGCTAATAAACAACAGCATCAGCAGCAACGTTTCAATACACGGGGGCGCTCTGCCCGGATTTACGCTATTGATTCGCGGAGAAGCCGGTTCCCTGCGGTTAACACAGGATGCCTCCATGGGTCATCCTCAATTTGGAAACTTAGTGCTGGAAGAATGCCTCCACTCAGATCTTCAGCTCATCAAGTCAAGCAGCGGCTATTCCTTTCAAATCATTGGCAGGGACACCGGGGCAGCCTCTATGCAAAGCTATTTCGAGTCCATATACCATACTCTGGCGGGAGATATTCACAATGGCTTGGATTCACTTCCTGATTTTGAAGCCGGATACAGCATACAATTGTTGATTAACAAAATAAAAGAGCTGAGTGTCCGGTAGCTACCGGATGCTCAGCTCTTATTATTTTATTCCCACTCGATCGTGGCAGGCGGCTTAGAAGTAATATCGTACACGATGCGGTTCACGTTATCCACTTCGTTGACGATGCGGACTGAAATTTTCTCCAGCACATCCCATGGGATACGTGCCCAGTCAGCGGTCATGCCGTCGATGGAGGTTACCGCACGAATGCCTACGGTGTAGGAATAGGTGCGCTCGTCACCCATTACGCCAACACTCTTCATGTTAGGGAGTGCAGTGAAATACTGCCAGATCTCGCGGTCGAGACCCGCCTTGGCAATCTCTTCACGCAAGATATAGTCGGAATCGCGAACGATCTGCAGCTTCTCTTCGGTCACTTCACCCAGCACACGAATCGCCAGACCCGGACCCGGGAAAGGCTGACGCCACACGATCGCATGCGGCATGCCCAGCTCTTCGCCCAGCTTGCGGACTTCATCCTTGAAGAGGGTGTTCAGCGGCTCGATCAGGCTGAATTTCATATCTTCCGGCAGCCCGCCCACATTGTGGTGCGACTTGATCGTCTGCGCCGTTGCTGTTCCGCTCTCTACGATATCGGTATACAGTGTACCTTGAGCCAGGAACGCGAAGTCACCCAGCTTGGCCGATTCTTCGTCGAAGCAATAGATGAACTCGTTGCCGATGATTTTACGTTTCTGTTCGGGATCGGAGACACCGGCCAGCTTGCCGAGGAAGCGGTCACGGGCGTCGATTTTGACCACATGGATATCGAACTTGCCGACAAAAGTCTCCATGACGCTCTCCGCTTCACCTTTACGCAGAAGGCCGTGGTCGATGAACATACAGGTCAGCTGATCGCCGATCGCACGGTGAATCAGCATCGCCACAACAGAGGAATCCACGCCGCCGCTGAGTGCGCAGAGCACTTTCCGGTCGCCGACCTTGTCACGGATATCCTTAACGGCATCCTCGATGAACGACTCCATCGTCCATTTGCCCTCGCAGCCGCAGACCTCGTACAGGAAGTTCGAGATCATCTCATTCCCCTTCACGGAGTGGCGTACCTCAGGATGGAACTGAACGGCGAAGAATTTGCGTTCATCATTACTCATGGCTGCAATCGGCGCGCTCTCTGTACCGGCATCCAGCTTAAAGCCCTCCGGAAGCTCCACTACATGGTCCCCGTGGCTCATCCATACGGTCTGTTTGCTCTCAAGGCCCGCTGCAAGCACGGAGCTGGGTGCGAATTCCACATCGGCTTTGCCGTACTCGCGCTTGGCGGAGCGTTCCACCTTGCCTCCCTGCTGCTGTGCCATCAGTTGCATCCCATAGCAGATTCCGAAGATCGGCAGCCCGAGCTCGTAAATCGCCGGGTCGACATGTGGTGCATTCTCCGCATAGACACTGCTTGGCCCGCCTGAGAATACAATACCTTTGGGTGATAAGGCCTTAATCTTCTCCATCGGTGTATTGTACGGCAGAAGCTCGCTGTATACCCCCAGGTCACGAATTCTGCGCGCGATTAGCTGGTTATACTGTCCCCCGAAATCCAGAACAACGATTATTTCATTTGGCTTGTTCATTACTTGCCTCCCTTGATTATTGGATTCATTATACTCATGGTTAATTCTCAGCGTCAAGGAAATGGGGTCCCTCTGTTTCAAGGTTTTGGGCTGGCTGTGGTAGGGGTGGAGAGAATACCTGCATAGGGCAAAGTTAGCTGAAACAGGCTCGTGGCCATGACAGTAAGGAATACCTGCAGATGAGCAAATGTCCGCCGATTCACTGGTGCCGGGAGCCGGTATCTATGTTATGGAAATACAGTAAAAAATTATAGCCCTGGCTGGGGGTGGATAGTATCTGGCATGGGGAGCGTGGATTTAAATGTAGTCGGTTTTTCGATTACATTTGGCCCAGGTGCCCACGCAGCGCCGAATGTAGTCGGTTTTTCGATTATATTTGGTCCTCGTGCCCACGCAGCGCTAAATATAGTCGGTTTTTCGATTACATTTGGTCCTCGTGCCCACGCAGCGCTAAATATAGTCGGTTTTTCGATTACATTTGGTCCTCGTGCCCACGCAGCGCCGAATTTCGTTTTTCGATTACATTTGCCCCACTCGCCGCCCCCCCAACAAATTGCATTCGGTTTACTGTGAAAATACGCTAAACAGATGAATGGACGATAGCACGCTGCTCTTTTCATGCTGGAGTTGTGCCTTAATAGACATGTATGTTTTCACATACATTTTGTCTACTCTATGTACCTCTATCCGCGGCAAACGGAAGTCATGATTCCCTATATGAAAAGACGTCCGCTGCAAATGAACGGACGCCGATTCTTGATCAGGTTAGATGGAAGGTGATCATCAGGCACCGGGCCATAAAAGCCTCTGCGTCCATGGTATCGGCAGCGCTGGGGGGCTCGGGGGGTGACGAGGGCAAGGCGGGCGACATCCGCGCAGAGTGCGACAAAGGTAAGGCGCCTCCGGTGGGGACCGACGCCGCTGAAGGCATGGCGTCTCCCGCGGAGCCCGACGCCGCCAAGGGCGCAGCACCGCCACCAGAGCCCGACGCCGGCAAAGGCACGGCGTCTCCAGCGGAGCTCGCGGCCGCTAAAGGCACGCCGCCTCCGGCGCCGCCATACGCCAGGGTCTCCCACTGGCGTACAAACCCCCGGACGGCGGCGCGCAGCCGCCCGTCCTCGATAGCCAGGGAGTCTGCGTACTCCCTGGCGGTAACCCCGGGCAGCGGCGGCCCATAGCGCGCCGCCAGCCCGTGCCAGGCCGCAGCGGCGGCGCGCAGCTGCCGCTCACGGCCAAGCCTGCCGGCGCGGCGCACCGCCGGCAGCAGGGCCAGGCTGCGCCGCCAGCGGATGGCGGCAGCCAGCACCAGCGCCGCCAGCGCGAGCGGCGCAGTGTCCGGGCCGCCCGCCTGCGGCAGGGCGGCGGTGAGCGCGTCCGCGTGCAGCGCAGCGGAGCGGCGGGTGTCCGGCGGCGCGGAGGCCGCCGCCGGGTCCGTAGCCGCCGCGCCGAGGGCAGCGGCGGCAGCGGCGGAGGGCGTGGGGTCGAAGGGGACCCAGCCCGCGCCGGGGAAATAGACCTCGACCCAGGCGTGGGCATCGCCGCCGGTCACGCTGTAGCGCTGCGGCACAGAGCCGGGCACGGCGGTTCCCGGGCCGTAGCCCTGGACATACCGCGCCGGAATGCCGCTGCTGCGCAGCAGAACCGTCATCGCAGTGGCAAAATGCACACAATAGCCCTGACGGGTCCCGAACAGGAAATCATCGGTGAAATCGGCACCGGACGGCGGCACGCGGGTCTTCAGCGAATAGGTATAGCCTTCCTGAAGATAACCGGCTACGGCTACGGCGGCATCGTAACGGCTAGCCGCAGCTGCGGTAAGATCGCCGGCCAGAGCACGCACCCTGGACGGCAGAGCAGCGGGGAGCTGCAAATATTGGCTGCGGACCCCGTCGGGATCACTCCCCCTCAGCGTCCGCAGGACTGCCGGATCACTTGGCGGCAGAACAGACTTGACGGTGTACTCCGTAACCCCTGCGAAGCCGTAGACTTCCGGCAGGCGGAAGCTGAGCCTGTCCGGGCTGGCCAGTACGTAACCCAGCTGGCTTCCGTCCGCAAGCCGGATGTTCTGTACGTCTGTTATAGCGCCTGCACTGAACAGCGGCATACCTCCAGCGGAAGGCGAGGCCAGCTGAATCCGCTGAATAAACGTCTGGCCCCCGGCTGATGCAGCATCTGCCAGAGCGGGCAGCGCCCCGGACAGCCGGGGCAGATTCAGCGCTGAATACGCGGCTCCGCTCCTGATCCAGCGGCGGCCGTCATAATACGCCATGCTTTCCCCCCGCGAGTAGTAGGGACGGGAAGCAGTGACCGTGAAGGCCGCCTCCCGGCTGGGAGTCAGGGGCATGCCAAGCTCTCTGTCCTCCATACTGTAGCCTGTGCTGCCGGTGCCGGGTACACCTTCCTCCTCCGGTCTTTGCGCCGCTGCCCAGTGCTCCAGCTTGTCCAGCACCGGCTGCAGTGTAACCGGGGCAGCCGGGCGCGCGCCCAGCCCTTGCCCGGCCATCCAGGCGGCCAGCGTTACCAGTACAGCTGCCGAGAATGCCCTGGCTCCCCAGCGGGCGTATGGAAGAACAGGCCTTTCTGTCCTCTCTTGCAGGTGGAGCAGCCCGCTTAAAGCCCGCAGCCACAGGATCAGCCCCGCAGTGACCAGGACATCCCCGGAAGTATTAACGGCATAACCCATATCCAGCACCAGCAGATACACCAGCGTTACACCGGTGAACAGCGCAATACTTCCCCTGTACAGCGCGAGCTGCTGGACGGAGGACACCAGCAGCCCCCAGCCCAGCACCAGAATCAGCAGCCTGCTGTCCTCGCTTAATGCGGAGATCCGGCCAGAGAGCAGCAGCAGGGCATCCTGTCCACTTTTCTCCATGGCATAGACCTTCAGCCACCCGCCCCCACCTTCCGCAGCAGCACAGAGGCCATACCAGGTCAAGAAGATTAGCAGAAGCTGCCCGCTTGCCTGGACAAGACGGGGCAACAGCAGACAGCCCCATGCGAGAAGTGCTGCTGCCGAGAGCATCAGGAGCCTCAGGAGCTGTGTATGGTCCGCTGCCGCAGGCAATCTGTAGAGCGGCAGCAGCCACAGCCCAAAGACGCCCATAATCGCCAAAGAGAACAGACCGCGATAATACAGAGGACTGTTCTCTCTTTTACCTGCGGAGCTGTTCTCTGCAAGGTCTGATTCCTCCATCCCTGCCGCTGTAAACATGATGCTTCCGTAGCGGCGATGCCCGCTGTGGGTTGAGCCCTTCGGACTGGCGCTATCCGTACCCGCACTAGCAGGAGGTGGAGTTATCCGGGAATCCATCAGGCTCCGCCCCCTTGTACCCTTGTGCAGGAGCAGCATAGCCCAGACAGTGAATCCTCGCGCCAAGCCGCATCAGACTTCCCGCAATCGTATCCGAGGCAGGCGGTCTGCTGTTCCCGTAAGCTGCGGGATCATGCTGCCCGGTTGTTTCCCACCCCTCCGGTGCCAGCCTGCTGCTGCGGGATAGCTCCGGCAGCGTCCCCGCTGCTCCGGCCGGGCTCCGCACAGGACTACCCGGAGTCCGGCTCGGAGAAGGCTGGTCCCAGACATAATACAGCTCCACCCTGATTCCTTGAACCAGGAAGCGGGCCAGCGTTCTCGCTGACTCCTCCTCCAGCCTGCCGGTAACGACCGATACCGTCATCCCGGGAATCCAGCTCTGTGACGCATCCTCCAGCAGTCTGCTGAGACTCTGTGAACCGGATGGGGCAATCTCTGTAAGCAGATCCCGGACCCTCCCGGGGATCTGGCCCAGTCCCTCATGTCTGGCCATTCCTTCCGGCCAGCCGCCGCTGAAGAGCTGGATGTAGCTGCCGGTACGCTCGGCAGAGAGCAGCAGCCCCATCGTAGCCGATACCGCCTGTTCAAAGGCCGGGATCACCGACCTCCGCTGGCTGCGGGGAGGGTGCGCACCGCCGGGAATCTCGTAATCCGCCGGACTGCTCGCAAGCACGATGCAGGTCATCTGCCCCGCTTCACGTTCCGGCACTCTGCTCTGCAGGTTGCCTTTACGGGCGCTGCTCTTCCAGTGAATCCGGCTGAACGGATCACCTGGCGCATAATCACGGATATCCGCTGCTTGCGGGCTGCTGTGGTTCCCCCGCCCGGAGACACGGTCTCCCGGCAGCAAGCCGGTATCCGGCACAACTGTACCCATATATATCGCCCTTGGCAGCACTTTGAAGTCCGCCTTGCCGCCCGGCTGGCAGCCGCCGGTGAACAGCCCCGGCAGATCTCCCCAGGTTACACTGCACCCATGAAGCTTATGTACACCCCTTGGAACGGACAGCAGCTCATAAGAATATTTGAAGGAACGCCGGAAGCCGGGAAACAGCAGCTCCTGATGGCTGCCCCCGCTCCAGTAATCGGTCACAATCATCCAGGGCAACGGGATTCTGGCGGCAAAAGAAATCTGAACCTCCACAACAGCGTCATCCCCCGCAGACAGTCGCGCAGGAGCAATCGTGCGCTGGACACTAACTCTCCGGGGACCGCTGAGCTGCATCAGCAGGCCGCCGGACATAACCACTCCGCCCGCTGTCAGCAGCAGCAGGAGCGATTCTCCGCCGCGCCACATATACAGTCCTCCGGTAACCGCCATCAGGACCAGCATTCGCCCCCACTCCTTCGCTGCGCGGCGGACGCGCTTCCGGGGGAACCCGGCTATCTCTGCATTCCCGTACCTGTTCTGCTGTGAATACACCTGTGATTTTGGATCTGTCAATGATGATGAGGACAAGGAGGACACCCTTCCATGGTCATAGACTAGCCCCCTGACAGCCTGTACTTTCTCTGGCTATACTACCTGCTGAGGCCTGTTGCTATCTATTCTTTCCACGAAAAAGGATGCCCAGACATTCAGCAGCCGCTTTTCCCGCCAGTAGTCGCTTTTCCCGCCAGCCCCCCTGCCGTCCCTGTCGTATCCTGCCGTCCCCTCCGTCCAGCCCTCCTCCAAAACGGATATCCGCCTTAAGCTGCAGTAACCCTGCGCTCCTCTGCATTAACAAAGGCTTCCGCACCCGGATGACCTGCCGCCTCAAGCAGCATACGCAGGGGTACCCAGAGGGAGGAGCCTTGGAGCTGCACCTGTGCCGCCCTGTACTCTGCTGTACCGTCCGGCCAGTAAATGCCAACCTCCTGCTTCTGTGAGTCTAACGTCATGCTGCGGCCGTTCCAGCTTACAGCTGCGCTGCGGGTATCCGCATCCCAGCCGACCCGCCCGCCCAGCCGTTCCACGGTGGCGCGTAGCGGAACATAGTACTGCCCGTCCTGGAGACGGTACTCTCCGGGCTTCAGCTTGATCTCCATCCGCCCAATCTCAAGCGCAAGCGCCTTGCCTGGTGCAAACAGCTCCGCATTCGGAGCAATATTGGCCGATATCCAATCCTGTGACGGCTTGCTCCGCTGAAGCGAGGCTGCCTTGGAGGACACCCTGAACTGTACGGGATCACTCTGCGTATCCAGAACGCCGAACTCATAACCGGCCGCTCTGTAGCGTTCAATAATGGCAGGCAGCGCCTTGGCACTCTGTTCATGGCCTGATCCGTCATGCAGCAGCAGCACCACACTGGCGGAGTACAAGTCAGCCACAGATGCCTGCACAATCTCCGCAGCGGGCACTCCCCGGCGGCGGGAATCTCCGCTGTCCACAGTCCAGTCCATCACCCGGTAGCCTGCCTGCTTCAGCAGATTGAAGTATGTACTGTCGAAATGGCCGAACGTGCCGCCCGGCGCACGGACCAGTTGCGGACGGACGCCTGTGATCTCACGTACCGTTTCCTCCGTCTGCTTGATTTGGCGCCAGAATTCCGTGAAGCCGCTATATAAATCATGATAGTTATGATTATAGGTATGGTTGCCGATAGCATGCCCCTGCTCCCAGATGGCATGGATCAGCTCGGGACGCCCTGCGGCCTGATCCCCCAGCACGAAGAAGGTCGCCTTAACCCCCTGCTCCTGCAATATGCTAAGCACCTTGGGAGTAACTGCGCTTGGCCCGTCGTCAAAAGTCAGATAGACCACCTTCTCCTTACGGTGACCGGCTGCTGGAGCAGCTTTCCCCGCAGCAGCAGCAGCTACTTGTTTTATAGCGGGAGCAGGACGCTCTGCATCTGCCTTAGGGGTTGAACCGCCCGAAATATGCGGCTGCCGTGATTCTGCGGTTGTCATTCTGGCCGCTGCCGGAGGCAAATCTTGCACCGGGACAGCCGGAGCATTATTCTTAGAGAGTAGAGGTAACGCACTGCCTGCTTCAGCCTGCAGGGAGTACGTAATCCGCGAACCGGAAGAATTCCCCTGCCCTCCATAGGCTGACACACCCAGACTCAGCACAACAGCAATAACAAGCAACCCGCAGATCATGATGCGGCGGATAGGATTTTCCAGGTTGTTCTTCATCTTCTCTACCTCCAGCATTCTATTGGCGCACCCGCACCATTTGGTAGATTGTATGAAGACAAGCTTCAGAATAGAATAGGCGCGCAGCCTTTGGAGAGTGAAGAATCTATGGATATGCTCAAATGGATACAAGAATTGTTTGCGAGCTATGGTTATAGCGTATTGTTTTTCGGGCTTTTGCTCGAATTTATCGCCCTGCCTTTTCCCGGGGAGACCACGATGGCCTTCGCAGGATTTCTCTCTTTCACGGGGAGGCTGGATTTCTTCACCCTGGTGATCGTAGCCTTCTTAGGGACTACAATCGGGATGACCATTACATATTTCATCGGGCTCAAGGCCGGTCTGCCCTTTATCCAGCGGTACGGCAAATGGTTCATGTTCTCTCCGGCCAAGCTGGAAAAGACGCAGCGCTGGTTCGAGAAATACGGCAGCGTGCTGATCTCCATCGGCTATTTCATCCCCGGCGTCCGCCACTTCACCGGCTATTTTGCCGGGATTATTGCCCTGCCCTTCCGTAAATTCGCTATGTATGCCTATGGGGGAGCAATATTCTGGGTAGTGTTATTCCTCGGAATCGGCAAAATCTTCGGCCCGCAGTGGATGGGCATCTTCCACCTGATCGAATCCTATGCCCTCTGGATCGCGGTAAGCGTGCTGGTTATTGCCGCGCTGATTGTCATTTACCGTTACCGGGCTGCCATTTCTCTCCGGCTGCGCCGGCGCAAGCCAGTGGCTACGCTTGATGCCAAGGTCCAAGTGAAGGTCAAAGAGACCTCCAAGACCCGCTGACTATAGCCTCACCTAACGTCTGAAAGAAGGTATCCCTGTGAAAATAGACCGTCTGCTCTCCATTGTCATATTGCTGCTTAACCGGCCGCTGATTCAGGCCAAGGAGCTGGCCGATATGTTTGAGGTCTCCGTGCGTACGATTTACCGCGATATAGACAGCATTAACAGCGCAGGCATCCCTGTGGTTACCTATCAGGGCGCAGGCGGTGGCATCGGCCTCATGCAGGGCTACCGGCTGGACCGCAACGTATTATCGCAACGCGAGCTGGCCGATATTTTCAGTGCGCTGCAAAGCGCCTCCTCCATCGGAGGAGAGGGCCATCAGCTATTGATGGAGAAGATCAGCAGCGTCGTCCCTCCCTCCCAGATCTCCGCCTTCCGCAGCAAAACCACGCAAATGATCGTCGATTTCTCCCCCTGGGAGCTGACAGCTCCGCTGGAGGAGCGGCTGGACCTCCTTAAAGAAGCCTTAGAGGAGGAGGTCATGGTCACTTTTGAATACATAACTGCCGAAGGCAGGGTAAGCCAGCGTACGGTCGAGCCCTATACGCTGGTCCTCAAGGGACAATTCTGGTACTTATACGGGTTCTGCGAGGAGCGTCAGGATTTCCGCCTCTTCAAGCTGCTGCGGATGAAAGCGCTAGTGAAGGAGAACAGGCACTATATCCGCCAGGATATTCCGCTTACAGAGCTGCCGTGGAGTAGTAGCTGGAAGGAACCGCAGAATCTCACACCGGTCAAGCTGCGTTTCACGCCGGAAGGCAAGCATCTCGCCGAGGAATACTTCGACTGTGAGACGCTCCAGCGGGATGATACCGGCGGATACACCCTAACGCTCCAGTACCCTGAGAATGACTGGCTATACGGCTTCCTGCTAAGCTTCGGAACCGTCCTGGAGGTGCTGGGACCGGAGCACATCCGCCGCAGATTAGGCGAGGTGGCCCGCGGCGTCGCGGCGGTATATTCATCAGACTTGCCGGAGCGGCAATAAAACCCGAACCTAAGCATTTTCAATTCGCCATCGCATGACCTCCTTTCCACCCCACCCGCATTCAAGCATGTACAATCTTTTTCCATCCGCATCCGAACCTGAATCCATGTTGTCAGGTTTGCCGGTTTATACTCTAAGGGAGAAGCCGGTTTTTGACTGGGAGACTGGGGAGGATGAAGGACAGTGGGGCAATTTCACCCTAGTTCCCAGACGCAAAAAGACGACCCGGCAACCGTTAACGGTTATAGCGGATCGTCTTTTTTTATTCAGGATTATGCTCTCTGTGATTTCGTCAGGTTCGGCTGCGGCTGTCCGCCTTCCGCTTCTTCCGTCTTGAGGAAGTCGGGCTGCGGAGAGGTCTTGCGGATGAACAGCGCCAGCACCAGGGCAACAACAGTCACCCAGGTTGCTACAGCGAAAGCATGGGTAATCCCGTTAATCGTTGCTTCCTGTGTAAGCTTCAGCATCGCAGCCTTATCGGTCTTCGACACCGCACCGCTTACCAGTGCATCGGTAATGTTGCTCTTCGTACGGTTGGTCATCAGGCTGACGAACAGGGCCATCCCCAGTGCACCGCCCACGGTACGCAGGGTGTTGGACATGGCTGTACCATGAGAAGCCAGACGCTGCGGCAGCTGGTTCAGACCGGCGGTGACGATAGGCATCATCAGCATCGACATCCCGAACATGCGGGCCGTATACGTCAGGATCAGATGAGTATAAGTGGTAGTGGTGCTGATCTGGCTGAATTCCCAGGTCGTTACAGTGGTGATGGCAAGGCCGATAACCGCCAGCCATCTGGCTCCGATTTTATCAAATATAATTCCGGTGATCGGTGACATCACGCCCATCAGAACCGCACCCGGGAGCAGCATCAGTCCGGATTCCATCGGTGTAAAGCCGCGGATGGTCTGCAGATAGATCGGCAGCAGGATCATCCCTGCATACATAGCCATAGTGACGATAATGTTGATCACGGTAGTCAGGGAGAACATGTTGTAGCGGAAAATGCGGAACTCAAGCAGCGGCTTATCCGTGGTCAGCTCACGCCATACGAACAGCCCCAGGGACACGATACCCAGGATCAGGCAGAGAATAACGGTCGTGCTTCCCCAGCCGTCTGTTCCGGCATCACTGAAGCCGTAGAGCAGCCCGCCGAAGCCCAGTGTAGACAGAATCACACCCGGTTTATCCAGCTTCGGAGAAGTCAGCTTACCGACATTCTGCATAGTCTTCATGCCGAGCAGCATTGAGAAAATGGCCAGCGGAAGCACGATGTAGAACAGCACGCGCCAGGAATAGTTCTGCACGACCCAGCCGGACAAGGTAGGGCCGACAGCCGGAGCAAAAATCATCGCAACCGCCATCAGTCCCATCGCCTTGCCCCGTTCTTCAATCGGGAAGATACGCAGGAACACAATGTTCATCAGCGGCATCAGAATTCCGGCACCTACAGCCTGAATGACTCTGCCGACCATAATCATCTCAAAGCCTGTTCCTATTGCACAGACCAGTGTACCTATCGAAAATAACATCATTGCCGTCGTAAAGAGCTGGCGGGTCGTAAATTTCTCCACCAGATAGGCGCTGATCGGCACGAGCACACCATTAACCAGCATGAACCCTGTCGTCAGCCATTGGGCCGTATTGGCGAGGATATTCAGATCCTCCATCATTTTGGGCAGCGCCACATTCATCAGCGTCTGATTGAGTAGCGCCACGAAGGCGCCGATCAGGAGCGCTGCGATAATCGGGCCTCTGCGGACCGTCTTGGACGGTGCATTACCGGCTGTAATTGTACTCATAGCTTCTTGTTGTCTCTCCCTTGTTCTAGAATTCGGATAATTTCACCATGCAGCCGCAGCAGCTCCTGTACATCCTCCGCAGGAATATCTGCCAAGGGCTGCAAATGTCTTCGGAGTGACTGTCTGCTGAGCAGACGGATCTCCTTGCCTTTCTCGGTCATCGCCAGCTTAAATATTCGTCTGTCGCTCTGCGAGCGTTCTCTGGTAATCAGTCCGGCCTTCACCATCCGGTCCACTACACCGCTGGCTGCGCTGTTGCCCAGATGCAGAAGATCGGCCAGCTCCGTGATCCCGATATCGGGATGCAAGGATAACTTACGCAATACCATCAGTTGGGTAGATGTGATGTTAAGCTCCTCTGCATCCTTCCACAGAAGCTGCTGGAAATTATGGGTGATGCAGCGGAAAGAGGACAGAATATCGTCCAGTTGCTTTTCCTTTTCTTCCAAGCCTTATCCCTCCACAAGCATAATGCACAATAATACTTCGCATGCGAACTATTTTACTATTTACCTATTTATCCGTCAATGGTTTTCTTGCAGAAATTTTCTGAAAATTACGGAAAGCGAGGATTAAACATGAATACAGAACAACGAAATCACTGGAACAGGCAGCATAAAATGTTGTCCAGGATCATCACCAAGCCGGAGGCGCATACTGAAGCAGTCGCTATCATTCTGGAGCTGCATACCTCCCTCTACGCCTCTGAAGAAGGCAACGGGGAACAGGCAACCTATGAGGATGCCTTATGGGACCAGCTGCTGGAGTCCACCGCGCGCAGCTACCCGGTGCAGACACCCGGCAGCCGTAATTCTATAGTCTGGCATCTGTGGCACAGTGCACGAATAGAGGATATCACCATGAACATCCTGGGGGCAGACCGTGAGCAGGTGCTATACTCCGGTCAGTATGCCCGGAGGCTGGGGGTTCCTTACGTTCATTCCGGCAACGGAATGAGTGAACAGGATGTTGCTACACTCAGTAGAGAGGTGAACCTCGGAGCGCTATCCGAGTACCGGCGCGATGTCGCCCGCAGAACACGTTCCATCCTATCCGCTCTGGAGCCGGGACAGCTCGGGATGAAGGCAACTCCGGCGCAGTTCGAGAGAGTCCGGGAGGAGAAAGCGGTACTCGACAGCGAGCAGTGGCTAATGGATTATTGGGGCGGCAAGACCTTTGCCGGTCAGGTACTGATGCCGGCCACCCGGCATAACTTCGTCCATCTGAACAAAGCGATGCGGGTGAAGCAGAAGCTGCAGAAGTGACTCCGGGGTATCCGGAGGATTTGACCCACGTGCTCCGCGCCTGCTTCATGTAGTCGGTTTTCCGACTACATTTGGCCCACGTGCTCCGCGCCTGCTCCATGTAGTCGGTTTTTCGACTACATTTGGCCCACATGCTCCGCTCCTGCTCCATGTAGTCGGTTTTTCGACTACATTCTCTCCACTTGCCTTCCAGGGCTCAACCCTCATGTGTTCGGTTCTCCACACACATGGGGGTTGAGCCCTGGAAGGCAAACAAGCGGACCGGAGTTTCCTCCGGTCCGCTCTTCATCTATTCAACCGCTGCTTATCCGCAGGCAGCTTGCTCTACCCCTGACATCCCACACTACCGGCCATGACTGGCACCAGCTGTGCCAGATCGTCCGCTGACGGCTGGGTACCGGCGGCGAGGCCGCTGGCAATCGACATCATCAGCTTGATCCGGTTGGCCTGATTGACCACGCTGACTCCGGCATCATAATCAATGGCGACGATGTTCGCACCAGGATATAGATCCTTAAGCCCTTTAATCATCCCGCGCCCGGTAATATGGTTCGGCAGGCAGGCAAACGGCTGAATGCAGGCAATATTGTTCACGCCGTTATCCAGCAGATCCATCATCTCCGCCGTCAGGAACCAGCCTTCGCCCATCTGGTTGCCTACCGACACGAGGCGGCTTGCCTTCTCGGCCAGACCGTAGATATTCTCCCGGCCTTTGGATAGTCCAGCCTGCTCCAGCGCTACCTTGACCGGCTTGCGGTAGATTTCGAGATAGGAGATCAGCATGGGATTGATATAGCCCAGCCGCTTGCTTTTGCCGAATTGCTCGGCCTTGTAGATCGGATTGTAGACACAATAGAAAATAAAGTCCAGGAAATCAGGCATCACGGCCTCTCCGCCCTCCGCCTCTATCATGTCGATGATATGATTGTTGGCATCCGGATGGAACTTGATCAGAATCTCCCCGACAATGCCCACCTTGGGCTTATCCGCTGAGATAACTGGCAGCCGCGAGAACCCGGCAACAATCTCACGGGTCAGACGCTTGTATTCACGGAACGAGAAGTTCGACAGGCTGCCCTTGCAGCGTCCCATTCCTTGGCGGAATAAGGCCTCTGTGCTTCCCGGCACCGCTTCATACGGTCTGAAGCGGTGCAGCAGGCGCATCATCAGATCTCCGTAGCAGGCTGCGGCGATCAGGCGGTTCGCCAGCTTCAGGCTGATGCGGAAGCCCGGCTGGTTCTCCATCCCGGAGGCATTCAGGGAGATCACCGGGATCTGCCCCAGATCGGCATCCTTCAGCGCCTTGCGCAGCAGAGAGATGTAGTTCGTCGCCCGGCAGCCGCCGCCGGTCTGCGACATGATTACAGCCGTCCGGTCCGGGTCATAATCGCCGCTCTTCAGTGCCGACAGCATCTGCCCGATCGTTACAATCGCCGGATAACAGGCATCATTGTTGACGTACCGGAGGCCTTCCTCCGTCTCCTGCGGACCGGTCGATTCCAGAATTTTCAGCCGGTAGCCCGCATCCTGGAAGACCCGTTCGAACAGTTCGAAATGAATCGGCGACATCTGCGGGGCAAGGATGGTATAGGTATCCTTCATTTCTTTGGTGAACGGCACATTGGCTTGCGGCTTGTAGAGCAGCTGCGGCTTAACCTCACCTCTCTCGCGCTCACGCATTGCGGCCTGGAGCGAACGCAGGCGAATCCGCGCGGCTCCGAGATTGCTGATTTCATCGATTTTGATGAGCGTATAGACCTTGTTGTGACGCTCCATAATCTCCTGAACCGCATCGCAGGTAATCGCATCGATCCCGCAGCCGAAGGAGGTGAGCTGGACCAGCTCCAGATCACTTCTTCCCGCTGCCAGCCGGGCCGCACGGTACATCCGCGCATGGTAGGTCCACTGGTTCACTACGCCAACATCCCCTTCGCTGCGGTCCAGATGGCAGATCGAATCCTCGGTCAGCACCGCAAGCCCCATACCGGTAATCATATCGGCAATCCCGTGGTTGATCTCAGGGTCGGCATGATACGGATGCCCGCAGAGCAGAATTCCCTTCGTGCCTGTCTCTGAGAGGAAGACCAACGTCTCCTCGCCCTTGGTACGCACATCGTTCTTCGCCTGCTCCGCTTCCGCCAGTCCTGCCTGGACAGCAGACGCAATCTCCTCCTTAGGCACCTCGGCGAAGGTTCGCGCCAGCACCCGGGTCAGCGCCGGAATATCGTCGAAGGTCAGGAACGGGCTGACCAGCGGAACCCCCTGCTCCTTCAGGCCGTCCATATTATTGCGGATCACCTCGGGGTAGGAGGCAACCACCGGGCAGTTGAAGTGATTCTGCGCCGCATCATCCTCCTTCTTCTCATACACCACCGCCGGGTAAAAGATGAAGTCCACGCCTTGGCCGATCAGCTGCTGTACATGCCCGTGGGCCATTTTGGCCGGATAGCAGATGGATTCCGAAGGAATGGTATCCATTCCGCTCTCATACAGCTTCTTACTAGACTTCGGAGACAGCACGGTCCGGTAGCGCAGCGAGGTGAAAAAGGTATGCCAGAACGGGTAATTCTCGAACATATTCATTGTGCGAGGAAGTCCAACCGTTCCCCGGAGCGCTGCCACTTCAGGCAGGCCCTCATACGCGAAGAACCGCTCATATTTATATTGCATCAGGTTCGGCAGCGTGTTCTTCTCTTTCTTGCCGCCTGCGCCGCGTTCACAGCGGTTCCCCGTCACATGGAAGCTCTTGTCCGGGAACCGGCTGATGGTCAGCGCACAGTTGTTGGCACAGCGGCTGCAGCGGCCTGGAGCGACTGAATACTGGAAGCCCTCCAGCTCCTCCGGTCCGAGAATCGTGCTGATTCCTTCCGGCGCAGCCTGTTCTCTGGCCATCAGCGCACAGCCGTAAGCGCCCATCACGCCGGCGATATCAGGTCTGACTACCGTTCTTCCGGTCAGCAGCTCAAAAGCCCGCAGGACGGCTTCATTGTAGAAGGTGCCGCCCTGGACGATAATATTCCGGCCCAAATCCTCGGGATTACGGATCTTGATCACCTTTTGCAGCGCATTCTTCACCACGGAATAGGCCAGCCCGGCCGAGAGATCAGCAAGGGAAGCCCCTTCCTTCTGGACCTGCTTCACCTTGGAATTCATGAATACAGTACAGCGTGAGCCGAGATTCACCGGTCCCTTCGATTCGAGTGCCGCAGCGGCGAACTCCTCTATGCCAAGCTCCAGTGCGGAAGCGAAGCTCTCCAGGAAGGAGCCGCAGCCCGCCGAGCAGGCCTCATTAAGCATCAGGCTGTCGATCGCTCCCCCGCGGATCTTGATGCACTTCATGTCCTGTCCGCCGATATCGAGGATGAAGTCGACCTCCGGCATGAACCGGGAGGCTGCCTTGTAATGGGCCACCGTCTCTACTTCTCCGCCATCCATCCGCAGCGCCGCCTTAACCAGACCCTCTCCATAACCGGTTGCGTAAGCTCCCGCAATGTAGCAGCCTGAGGGCAGAATCCGGTAGAGCTCCTTCAGCGCGTCCGTAACCGACTGCAGAGGATTGCCTCCATTGCTCCCGTAAAAGGTATGCAGAATCTCATCCGCCGCTCCGGTAACCACCAGCTTGGTCGTGGTAGAGCCGGCATCAATGCCCAGAAAGACCGGCCCCCGGTAGGCAGCCAGCGCGGAACGCGGTGCCGTAGCCTGACTGTGACGAAGTCTGAACTGTGCCAGATCATCCGGCGCTCTGAACAGCGGCGCCAGCTCTGCATCCTCCGCGCGGTCCTGCGAGAAGTCTACAGCCATGATCCGGGCGATCCAGCCGCTGAGCGGCAGGAATACGGGATCTGACCCGGCAAGCGCCGAACCGATGGCGACGAAGTATTGCGAGTGCTCCGGGAACAGCACCTCCTCCTCCTTCAGTCCAAGCGTCTCCGTGAACCGGTCCCGCAGAGCGGACAGGAAGGTCAACGGTCCCCCGAGAAAAGCAACACGCCCACGGATCGGACGTCCGCAGGCCAAGCCGCTGATCGTCTGGTTCACGATGCTCTGGAAGATCGAGGCCGCCACATCCTCACGCCGCGCCCCTTCATTCAGCAGCGGCTGCACATCGCTCTTGGCAAATACCCCGCAGCGCGAAGCGATGGGATAGATCCGCTCATGCTTCACCGCAAGCGCATTCAGACCCGCAGGGTCCGTCTGCAGCAGAGAGGCCATCTGATCGATGAATGCCCCTGTACCGCCTGCGCAGGCTGTGTTCATCCGCTGCTCAATGCCGCCGCTGAGGTAGATGATTTTGGCATCCTCTCCGCCCAGCTCAATCGCGGTATCACATTCTGGAATCCGTCCGCTGATCGCCCTCGTGCAGGCAATGACCTCCTGGACAAACGGAATCTCCCCGAGCTTGGACAGGGACAACCCGGAGGAGCCGCTTACGGTGAGCGCCGCTTCACTACCTGTGAACCTCTGCTGCACCTCTGACAGCAGGGTAACTGCCGCCTTTTTTATATCACTGAAATGACGCACATAATCCTGATATATAATGATATCCCGTTCCATAACCACCAATTTGGCTGTAGTTGATCCGACGTCAAGCCCAATACGCAGTCTCTTCATGCCATCCCCCATACCTTGCTCCAAATTTGAAGTAATATGAGGCAACTATATCACGAGTGAGCCTGACTATAGCTGTTAGAAAAGTAACAGACAAATACAATTAATTACCAGCATACTTAATTATTTCACGATTTGTTCTAATGCGGCCTCCACATGGCCCTTCACTCTGACTTTTCGCCACTCCGCTCTCAGAATTCCTTCCTCATCAATCAGAAAAGTAGAGCGCACAATCCCCATGAATTCCTTGCCGTAGAGCTTCTTAAGCTGCCATACCCCGAACAATTCGCTCACCTTATGCTCCTCATCGGATAATAACGGAAAGGGCAGGCTATTCTTCGCAATAAATTTGCTGTGTGAGGCCAGCGGATCGGCACTGATTCCAAGAACAACCGCCCCATTCGCGGCAATCGTATCGTGGGCATCACGGAAATCGCAGGCCTCCTGGGTGCAGGCCGGGGTACTGTCCTTAGGATAGAAATAGAGCAGCACCTTCCTGCCGCGGTAATCATTTAAGCTGATATTGCCCCCTGTTGAGGCAGGGAGTGTGAAGTCCGGAACCTTGTCACCTACTGTGATATTCATTTATTATTCACTCCTCTTAATGTGGTTGTTGATTTCTGAAATTGCGTGTCTTCCCAAAAGAAATTATAATGTAGAGAATGTGAACTGGAAAGGACGAACGAAATGCCACCAAGAAAGAACCGGCACGCCAAAGCCGGCAAGTCAAAGAAGAAAACGCTGCTCTGGACTCTGGCAATCATACTCCTTTTAATCATCGGAGGTCTGGTTTACTATTTCACTGCAATTTACAATCAGCTCGATAACCTCCACAAGACAGGTGAAGATTCTCCGTTCGCCAATGTTCCCACAGCCTCGGCGGAGGCGGTTAAGCCCCCTGTATGGGAAGGCACAGAGCCGGTCAATATCCTGCTCATGGGCGTGGATGCGCGCGGGGTGAAGAAGGGCGAGGTGCCGCGTTCCGACACTATGCTGGTCGCCTCACTTGATCCGGTGAAGAAGAAGTTCTATGTCTTTTCCATTCTTCGTGACACTTATGTTGACATCCCTGACCACGGTTCACAGCGGATCAATGCCGCCATTACCTATGGACCCAACACGGCGATGCAGACGGTCAGCGACCTGCTCGGTATCCCGATTCAATATTATGTCTATACCGATTTCCAGGGCTTCATGAAGCTGGTGGATGCTGTAGGCGGTGTGGATTATGAGGTCGAGAAGGATATGCGTTATACCACCAAGGCGGACGGGCCTGAGTTCGATATCGATCTCAAGAAGGGCTTCCAGCACCTGGATGGCAAAATGGCTCTGCAGTATGTGCGCTTCCGTCATGACGCGACCTCCGATTTCACCCGGACAGAGCGCCAGCGCGGCTTCCTTAAGGCTGTAGCAGATAAGGTGATCAGCACCACCTCCATTATCAAGCTGCCGACCATTCTTGGTGAGGTTACACCTTATATTGACACGAATCTTGATATTAGCGACATGTGGAAGCTCGGCGCTGTAGGCTATGACAGCTCTATGGGCGGCAGCGCGCAGATTCCGCCGATGAATCTGATCCGGGAGAAGACCCTCAAGGACGGCTCCCAGGTGATCGGGTTCAGCAGCGAGCGGGCGCTGAAGCAGTTCGTAGAGGATACGCTCACTGCACCCGAACCATCGCCAACTCCTGGAGCAGAGGCTTCACCGGGCAGCAGCCCTTCCACATCACCGGGAACAAAGTAACATCCAATATAACCATGCTTGGCACACGGGGCGGGCGGACAGCGGGAATCAGACGCGGTTCGCCCTTTCCCATGAGCGCAAGCCAAGAAGAAAGGAACATTAGCTATGAACCGCAGCACATCAGAACAGTTATACGAGGAAGCTCTCCAGCATATTGTCGGAGGCGTGAACAGCCCCTCCCGCTCCTTCAAGGCCGTGGGCGGAGGCGCCCCTGTCTTCATGAAACGCGCCGGAGGCTCACGCTTTTGGGATGAGGACGGCAATGAATATATTGATTATCTGGCCGCCTATGGCCCGATCATTACCGGACATGCCCACCCGCATATCACCGCCGCTCTTACTGAGGCCGCACAGAACGGACTGCTCTACGGAACGCCAACCCGGCTTGAGATCAAGCTGGCTAAGATGCTGAAGGAAGCTATTCCCTCGATGGACAAGGTACGCTTCGTCAACTCCGGTACAGAAGCCGTCATGACGACCATCCGCGTCGCCCGCGCCTACACGAAGCGCAGCAAAATCATCAAATTCGCCGGCTGTTATCACGGCCACTCTGACCTTGTGCTTGTAGCCGCAGGTTCAGGTCCATCGACGCTGGGCATCCCTGACAGCGCAGGCGTTCCGGCCAGTATCGCCCAAGAGGTCATCACCGTTCCCTTCAATGATCTGGATGCCCTGCGTGAAGCATTAGAGAAATGGGGCCAGGATGTGGCTGCTGTTATGGTCGAGCCGATTGTCGGCAACTTCGGTATGGTTATGCCGGAGCCAGGCTTCCTGGAAGGCTTATGCAAGCTGACGCACGAGAACGGCTCCCTGGTTATCTATGATGAAGTCATTACCGCCTTCCGTTTCCACTACGGCTCCACACAGACCTATGCCGGTCTGGCGAATCATGAGGAGATCATTCCCGATCTGACTGCCCTTGGCAAAATCATCGGCGGCGGGCTGCCTATTGGCGCTTACGGCGGCCGCAAGCATGTCATGGAGCAGGTCGCTCCGCTCGGTCCTGCTTATCAGGCCGGCACGATGGCCGGTAACCCCGCCTCGATCTCGGCAGGGATCGCCTGCCTGGAGGTGCTTAGCGCGGAAGGCGTCTATGACGAGATGGAGCGGCTGGCCATCCGCCTGACCGAAGGACTTCAGGCGTCCGCTGACCGTCACGGTATTCCACTAACCATCAACCGAATTCGTGGTGCATTCTCCACACATTTTTGCAGCCATCCCATTACGAATTATGAAGAAGCGCAGGATACCGATGGTGAACTGTTCGCCAGCTTCTTCCGGCATATGCTGAGCCGGGGCATCAACCTGGCCCCGTCCAAATATGAGGCGTGGTTCCTGACCACAGCCCACACGGATGCCGACATCGACCTCACCCTGGAGGCGGCAGAGGCTTCATTCGCAGCTATGGCGGCGGAGAAGTAATCGCCCAACTATAAGAATAGGCTGTCCCAAGAGTCAGATAATGACTTCCTGGGACAGCCTTTGTTTTGTTTACGTAAGATTAAGATCAATGTGAGTACCGTCCATACATGAACAACGCTGCCACCGCGAGCGGGGTCACCAGCCGTACGTCCATCAAATTCATATCCGCCGCTACTTGCCCTTCTGCTCATACAGGCTGCGGATCTCCACATCCTGCGGAAGCTTGAACGGGTTTTGCGGATTGATCCGGTCATAGAACATCGTTCCGTCCAGGTGATCCATCTCATGCTGGATGATGATCGCCTGATAGCCTTTGAATTTCTGGGTTACCACCTCGCCGTTCAGATCGAAGCCCCTAACCTTCACAGACTCATAACGCGGTACGAAGCCGTGCACCGGCCGGTCCACAGACAGACAGCCCTCGCTCTCCGGCAGATAGACCATCGCCAATGAATGGCTGATAATCTTGGGATTCACCCAGGTATATTCCACATTCTTGCCATTATCGTCCTTCAAAAACATGACAAACATCCGCTTCGATATTCCGATCTGGTTAGCGGATAAGCCTACCCCTGAACGCAGCTTATACTTGGCAGACATTTCGGCATCCTGACTGTTCTTCAGGAACTGCATCATGCTCTGCAGTACACCACGGTCTTCTGCCTGCAGCGGCAGCTGTACGGGTTCCGCTACCGTACGCAGGACAGGGTCGCCTTCCCGTATGATATCCTCCATCGTGATGATGTAATCAGCATTATACTTTGTACTAGACAACTGGGTTCATCCACCTTTTCCACTACGGGACTGATTTGATGATGCTATGGTTAGATTATGCGCGATTAAGGATTAATGAAAGCTGTCCGCAGCTTGCTGCTGTAATTCACATCGAAGCCCAGTCCGGTAGCGAGTGCGGCGAGCGGAAGATAGGTTTTATCCTCTTTGCCAACCTTATGCAGAAAAGCTGGAGTATCAATCGCTACATCCGCACCGTTCACCTTAATGGTCTTCGAGCCGATCGTAATAACCACCGTTCTTCCTCCGTAAATTACAGTCGCACTGGAGGTTTTGTTATCCCATTTGCCATCCGCACCCACTGCATTCAGAATATCCTTCAGCGCCAGAAAGTTCTGCCCGTTCTTCAAAATGGGCTTATTGGGCGTATTCAGTTCCTTCCCCTTCACCACGATGGACATCGGCGCTGTCTCCGAAGCCATCGCCGTTACTGCCGGCGTACGGTATTCCCCCCATTGCATTTCAGCGAATACAGTGGCAATCCGTTCATATCCAAGCTGCGTAGGATGGAAGTCTGCCGCCCCGGCTCCGATGATATGAGTTAGCGATCCCTCTACCCCGGCGAACTTTGCGGCTACATGAGCTACCTTAAGCGGAGCGCCTGCCTGGTTCAGGGTAGCCGCGATATTCTCAGCCGCGATGGTGAACTGTGCAGCCGCATTCATCAGCTTGTCATACGAAGCCCCCAGGGCGATTTTTGGAGCAGGCTGATACTGGTCGGCCAGCAGAATGGTTGCCTGCGGATTCACTTCCCGGATATTCTTCAGCAGCGCTGTTACATTACTGCTGTATTCCGTCAGACGCTCCGCAAGCTGGGAAGCGAAATCGGCATCGGTCAGCGTCTTGTAATTCAAGAACAGACTGCTGACATCATTACCGCCGATGGTAATGGTAATCAGATCCGCCGCAGCGAGCTCCGTTCTAATCTGCGGGGCCAGCGCAGCAAATTGCAAGGTACGCGGATCAGACAGCCCCGGCTGAATGGCCTCCGGCGTAATTACCGCGCTGTCCTTAATCGCTCCGGTATATTGAAGGAGTCCCGCTGTCTTAAGGCCCAAAATGCCATAATTCTTAAGCTCACTTCTGCCGTGGTACCAGCCCTGCTCCAGTAATCGCTCAGCGTATCCGTACGGCTTCACGGAGGGATCAGTCATCCCCGGCTCATACCCGGCAGTAATAGAATCTCCAAGTGCCACGATGCGAAAGACATCCTGCTCCGTTCCTTGCGCCACGGCTGCTGCAGCGGCAACCGCCGGACCTGCATGCACATTGATTAATACGGTGAACAACAGCAGTCCGCTAGCAGAAGCTGATATTAACCTTCTCCATGTCTTCAGCATCGTATTCCTCCTAAATTAGTATAATTCTATTCTAACATCCCGCCCAGCTCCTGTGGAAACAGCTTTGCCGTCTTTTTATAGCAGATAACGTTTCAACAGCTGATCTTTGCACAAAAGAGCGGTCTCCCGATAATTCGGAAAACCGCTCCTGTGGATAACAGCAGCTTATCGCTCTCCGCTGCCGGATTCTGAAGATTTCTTCGGTTCGCTAGTGCTGGGCGGACCGCTTGCCTGGTCTGAGCGCTTCACATATTTATCATACCGGTCATCCAGCTCATAGGCGATTTTGCGGTAACGAAGCGTCTCTTCGACTATGGGGTCAAGTGTAGTCTGTATGCGGATCTCATACTTGGGCGAAATCTGACGGATCTCCTTGGCCTGCCGGTCCGCCTGCTCCATCTCGCCGTCCTCCAGAAGCTCGCTTAGCCTCCGCTCCAGATCTTCATTCTCATTCATAACGGTGTAAGCCCTCCTACTGCTTCTTGAAGCCTGTAGCATCTGCGGCCTGCAGGGACGTAACCAGATAATCATGAATTCGTCCATTGCTTGCGACTACATGGCGTGTGCCGATATCGTAGGGATCACCCAGCGTATTCGTGACCTTGCCGCCGGATTCCAGCACCAGCAGCACCCCCGCTGCGCAGTCCCAAGGGCTCAGTCCAACCTCCCAATACCCGTCCACTCGTCCGGCAGCAACATAAGCCAGATGCAGTGCCGCCGATCCTCCGGCACGAATGCCGCGGACCTGCGGCATAATCTGCTGCAGCCCGGCCATATTCGCCGGCTGGGCCACCACGCGGTCCGGCGGGAAGCCCATGGCTATCAGGCTGTTACCCGGCAGAGTCTCAGCCGATACCTTCGTGGGAATCCCGTGCATGTATGCGCCCTTCCCCTTCTCGGCCACGAACATCTCGTCCCGGATCGGATCATAGATCACGCCTACCGTAAGCTCTCCCTTAACAACCAGAGCAATCGATACACAATAGAACGGGAAGCCGTGCACGAAATTAGTCGTGCCGTCTATCGGATCGACGATCCACAGATACTCATGCTCCCGTGCTTCATCCAGCGCGGCCGTCAGTGCCTCCGCACCAGGCTCAACACCCTCCTCGCCAAGGATGGCATGGTCGGGATAATGGGTCAGGATCAGCCGGCGGATCATCTGCTCCACACCCTTATCGACCTCCGTGACCAGATCCTGGGCCGATGTCTTACTGCCCAGCTCCTTCACCTGGCCTTGTCTGCTCTTGATCCATTCCCCCGCTTTGGCCGCAGCATTGATGGCTGCCGCCGTATGTCCCTTGCTTGTAACTACATAGGGCTGCCGTTCATTTCGGTTATCAGGACTTACAGGACTCATCTCTTCACTCCGCTTTCTTTGCGCATGATTGTTCTCCCGGGGACCGCTGTTTCCGCAGGATACCCTTTCTCTGCCTTAGAACATGACTGCTCAACTTTCTTTCAACGTACCTCATTTCGGCCGGTTTATCAAGTCATGACTGGTGCCGCTCACGGGCCTGGCCGGCAAGTTTTTTGCCAGTTATGGTTCTATATTCACACTCGCTCCGTTTAGTACCATAATTCCATTCCCGCCTTCTGACAGTCCCTTCATCTCCTCCATCAGACCGAACAGAGCCCCATCCTTGAGCTTCGCCTCAATCATCACATCTACGGCGGGAGTATCCGCAGCAATCCGCTTCAGAAAAGCAACCAGCGGTGCCGGCTCCACCCCATCGGCATGGCTGCGCGGATCAGACGGGCTGCGCGGGCTGGACACATGGATCTTCGGCGGCAGCTGCCCTCCGGGCGGTACATCCTTCAGTGCCAGAGGGCTTGTCCATGTCTTCAGGATCTCCGGCCACAGCTCCCAGGGAAGCTCACCTTCATTGTTGACCCATTGGTGATGGATATCCAGCACCATCGGCAGCTCCATTCTGCGGCAAACCTCCAGCGTCTCTACCGCGTTGAACGTCTTGTCGTCGTTCTCCAGCGTCATCCGCTCTCTAAGCGCAAGCGGCAACGCGGAGCATTGTACGCAGAAGCGTTCCGCAGACAGAGGCTTGTCCCCGTAAGCGCCGCCGATGTGGATATTGCTCTTAGCCGTCGCCGGCAGCCCCATCGCGTCCAGCAT
Source organism: Paenibacillus sp. FSL R7-277 (assembly GCF_000517965.1). Taxonomy (NCBI): domain Bacteria; kingdom Bacillati; phylum Bacillota; class Bacilli; order Caryophanales; family Paenibacillaceae; genus Paenibacillus; species Paenibacillus sp. FSL R7-277. The sequence goes on along the minus strand of NZ_ASPX01000016.1, from coordinate 36,993 downwards.
GTCGGTATGATGCTGCAGATCACGGATCGAGCTTGCAAGCACCTCCGGCCGCGGCGTACTCAGCACCGTGAAGTGATCCGGGTGGAAGCTGACGCGCAGCCCGTGCTTCTTCACATAGCTGCCCACCTCAGCGAATTCCTCCGCAAGAGCAGCCAGCGGATTCCAGTCCGCCAGATCAGGGTGGGTGGCCAGCGGAACCAGCTTGGAGGTGAGCCTGTAGACCTTAATATCCGATCCGACATTATGCTTCAGCAGACGGAGCGTATTATGCAGATTCATCCGGGCGATGGATTCCAGCTTACGAAGGCCCGCCTCCCGGTCGCCCAGCTTGTTGAAGCTTGCCATCGTCATCGTTTTGGAGGGAGAACAGTCAGGGATCACCGTAGACATGGCAACATAGCCGAAGCGGACAATCATCCCTCTTCCCCGAAGAACATCTCGTAGGCAAGAGCCGTCTGAACGCGCGACTCTTCCTCATTCAGCTTCCGGACCAGATCCATTTCCACCGCCGTAACCTCATTGCCCTGAAAATTGATTTCAGCAATCGACGCAGAAATTTTGACAATGGCCACCGCTACATTCTCCGGGGTATAGGCGATCACCTTCTGGCCGGTCGGATAGACACGGAAGCCCTGCTTCACCATCTTGGTACGTCCGTACTCCAGCAGCTCGTACAGCTCCTGCTCATTCTTGAACTTGCACACCGAATTGAATTCTGATTGAAACCCCATGCTTCTCTCTCCTTCCCGGCCGGAATGCTCCCGCCGATCAACGTGGTTTATTCATTATCGTACTTCAGGCCCTGTCTGAACCGGTAACGCTCCAGTGCCAGCCCGATCATACGGTCCAGCAGCGCTTTATAGGACACACCGGTCTCACGCCACAGCAGAGGATACATGCTGAACGGGGTGAAGCCTGGCATGGTATTCACTTCATTAATAAGAATCTTGCCGTCAGACTTCCGCAGGAAAAAGTCAGCCCGGGTAATTCCGCTGCCCTCAATAGCCTTGAAGGCCAAGATCGCCGACTCGCGCAAGTGGTCCGCTACCTCGGGATCGACAGGTGCCGGGATCAGCATCTGTGATTTGCCGTCCGTGTATTTGGCCGCATAATCATAATATTCACCGGAAGAGACGATTTCACCCGGAACCGAGGCCTCCGGCTCCTCATTGCCGAGTACCGCCACCTCCACTTCCCGCGCATCCACGAACTCCTCAATAATCACCTTCGTGTCATAACGGAAGGCATAATCCACAGCCTTGATCAGACTTTCCTTGTCCGTGGCCTTGGAGATTCCTACGCTGGAGCCCAGGTTGGCAGGCTTGACGAATACCGGATATCCCAGCTTATCCTCCAGACCTACAATCAGCTCGTGCTTGCGCTGTCTCCAGTTCGCAGCATTGAAGTAGCAGTAATCACATTGCTCCAGCCCCGCCTCGCCGAACAGCTTTTTCATAACGACCTTATCCATACCCGCCGATGAAGCCAGCACCCCTGCGCCGATATACGGGATATTCGCCATCTCGAACAGTCCCTGAATGGTGCCATCCTCGCCGTTCGTACCATGCAGCAGCGGGAACATGACGTCTATTACCTGCTCGCCTCCGCTGAGCCCGCTGAACAAGGCATTCAGGGCTGTACCCATGTCACCAGCCACCCCGGAGAGCTTAAGCTGCTCAATCGCGGGGAAGGGAGCCTCCAGCACTGCACCTACCTTCCATACCCCCTGCTTGGAGATATAGAACGGAATAATCTCATATTTATCGTAGTCAAAAGCGTTCATAACCGCATAAGCCGTCTGCAGCGATACCTCATGCTCTCCGGATTTGCCGCCGTACACCAATCCTACGGTAGTTTTAGCGTTCCCCATGCCCTAACCTCTTTCTGATCTATAAATAGTCATTGATATGAAAAAAACGATATGCCGTCCGGTCCGTCCAGGCGTAGGAATCCTTGTAATCCCAGAAGCGGTGACGGCTGCTAACCGTCCGCGCATTCACCAGCGGCTGCCCGCCAGCATCAAAAGCGGTAACGATCGTGCTGTGCTGATAATGCCCGTTGCCGTCCCAGTCATACTGAATAATGTCGCCCAGCTGAAGCTGCTCCGGCCGCTCGACAATCTCCGCCCGCAGCCCGCTGCTACGGCTCCCGCTCAGATAACGCTGCAGGCTGTCGGAGACCGCCCAGCTGAAGCTCCACCATTCCTGGGCTCCATTATAGCCCTTGTACCACCAGCCCGTTTCTCTTTTACCAGTATAGTTGATAGGCGCTCCCCCTGCAAAGAGACATTGGGAGACATAATTCGTGCAGTCCACCTCAAAAATCTCGAACTCCGGATTCCCCTCCTTCCACCAGAGGTCGGCATAGGCTGCAGCCTCCTCCCTGCGGTACCGCACCTCCCTTACGCCGCTTGCGCCCTTCAGGACACGGCGGTTCAGCAGCGGCTGGGACGGACGCGGATCGGGCAGAGCCTCCCCCCATTCCGAGAGCCGCAGAGCCGGATCTTTCTCCACCACCTTGCGCACTCCATTCCGCTCAGGCACACGGCGCTCCACGTTCACAATCTCCCAGCCGTCTTTTTCACGTACAAAGGTCAGTCGCTCCGACTCCACCACATCCTCACGATGTGTCATCCCGCCCTTCTCATAATAGAAGGCGCTGTGCAGCGCCACATCGGCGACCACCTCGGCAGGATTCTGCCGCACGGTCCGCAGCGTCCGCACCCCTGTCTCCCCGCGCAGCGGAGTAATGCCCCGGCGGGTGTACCACTGGGCGATCCGGCGGGAACGCGTGCGCTGTTCGTCCAGGAACCGGGGGTCCCTAATTGTGGTATGGCGCGGTTCGGCGCCAGGTGCAACCCGCCCCTTGTTCAGCTGGTCCACATAGACATAGAGACTTTTCTTCCACTGCTGCTCCATTCATCCTCCGCCCTTTCGTTCACAGATAAGAATGTATATGATGTAAGCTAAGAATATTCCTTCACGGTTTCACCGCCACAATGGCTGCTGTCCTATGTATATGAAGGATTGCTCGCACCTATACGGAAGCGGGAGCGATTTAACTGCAAGGAAGTCAGGGAGTCTGAGGTTCTATGCATCCGTGGAAACCCTGAATATACCTTACATCAAGGAGCAAAAAAAACTTTACTCCCCCCATTGTAAACGTTATACTTAAAGTATAGGAATTATGAAATGTAGTTTCACCAGATGAAACGAGGAGGCGCATATATGCCAAGCAAGGACCATTTTTCATTGGCCAAGAACCTGAAATCAGGTGGCAAAACTTATCGCTACTATCATTTGAATGCTCTGGAGGAGCAAGGTGCAGGCGACATTTCCTCCCTGCCATTCTCCATTAAGGTCTTACTCGAAGCGGCTGTCCGCCAATATGACGGACGGGCAATTACTGAAGAACATGTCAAGCAGCTGGCCAACTGGTCCGGCGGCATTGACCGCAATAAGGAAATCCCGTTCATTCCTGCCCGGATTGTCCTGCAGGATTTCACCGGCGTACCTGTAGTTGTGGATCTCGCCGCTATGCGCGATACCGTTAAGAAGGCGGGCGGAGACCCGAAGAAGATCAACCCGCTTGTACCGGTTGACCTTGTTATTGACCATTCGGTTATGGTGGATGCGTTCGGAACGGCCGATGCCCTTGAATATAATATGAACGTAGAATTTGAGCGTAATGAGGAGCGCTACCGCTTCCTGCGCTGGGCACAGACCGCCTTCAATAATTTCCGTGCGGTTCCTCCGGCAACCGGAATTGTGCATCAGGTGAACCTGGAGTATCTGGCTTCTGTTGCGGCCACCAAGACCATTGACGGAGAGACGGTTGTCTACCCGGATTCCCTGGTCGGCACGGACTCCCATACTACAATGATTAACGGCCTTGGCGTAGTAGGCTGGGGCGTCGGCGGAATTGAGGCTGAAGCAGGAATGCTTGGACAGCCGCTGTATTTCGTTACCCCGGATGTCGTTGGCTTCAAGCTGACCGGCAGTCTGATGGAAGGCGCTACAGCTACCGATCTGGCCCTTACCGTTACCCAAATGCTGCGCAAGAAAGGCGTGGTCGGCAAGTTCGTCGAATTCTACGGTCCGGGTCTGGCGAACATCAGTCTGGCAGACCGGGCGACAGTAGCCAACATGGCTCCTGAATACGGCGCAACCGTCGGCTTCTTCCCAGTAGATGAGGAGACACTGGCCTATCTGCGCAGCACCGGACGCCCGGATGAGCTGGTAGAGCTGGTAGGGGATTATTATAAGGCGCAGGGTATGTTCCGCACCGCAGAGACACCGGACCCGACATTCAGCGATGTCATTGAGCTGGATCTGGCTTCTGTGGTTCCCAGCCTGGCCGGACCGAAGCGTCCGCAGGACCGGGTAGAGCTTACCCATATGAAGGAGAATTTCGAAGGCATTATCCGTACACCTGTCGACAAGGGCGGCTATGGCCTCAGCGACGAGAAGATTGCGGAAGAAGTTGAGATTCAGCACAAGAACGGAAGCACTAGCAAGCTCTCTACAGGAGCGGTAGTCATTGCAGCCATCACGAGCTGTACGAACACCTCTAACCCGAGCGTAATGCTGGGCGCAGGACTGCTTGCCAAGAAGGCTGTAGAACGCGGGCTGACCAAACCGGGCTATGTCAAAAGCAGCCTGACTCCCGGATCGCTGGTCGTTACGGAATACCTGCAGAAGGCAGATCTGCTGAAGCCGCTAGAAGCGCTCGGCTTCTACCTGGCCGGCTACGGCTGCGCTACCTGTATCGGCAACTCCGGTCCGTTGCCGGATGAAGTCAGCGAAGCCATTACAGAGCATGATATGACGGTTGCCGCCGTAATATCCGGGAACCGTAACTTCGAGGGCCGCGTGCATGCCCAGGTCAAAGCCAACTATCTGGCTTCACCGCCGCTGGTTGTCGCCTACGCACTGGCCGGCACGGTGAATATTGACCTGAAGACCGAGCCGCTGGGCTATGACCCGCAGGGTGAGCCTGTCTTCCTGGCCGATATCTGGCCGACTACAGCCGAGATCCGCGAAGCCGTAGCGCTCTCACTCAGTCCGGAAATGTTCCGTAGCAAATACGAGAATGTATTCACAGCCAATGAACGCTGGAATAACATTCCGGTACCGGAAGGCGAGCTGTATGAGTGGGATAACAACTCTACCTACATTCAGAATCCGCCATTCTTCGAGCATCTGGCAGACGGTGTCTCTGACATTAAGGACATCAAGAGCTCCCGTGTGCTTGCCCTGCTTGGCGATTCCGTCACTACCGACCATATCTCGCCAGCCGGGAATATCTCCACTTCCGGTCCAGCCGGAGAATATCTGCGCGGCCATGGCGTGGAACGCGCTGACTTCAACTCCTACGGCTCGCGCCGCGGGAATCATGAGGTGATGATGCGCGGTACCTTCGCTAACATCCGTATCCGCAACGCAGTGGCTCCTGGAACAGAAGGCGGCGTAACCACCTTCCTCCCGAGCGATGAGGTCATGTCGATCTATGACGCCTCCATGCTGTACCAGTCGGCCGGACAGAACCTGATCGTTATCGCCGGTAAAGAATACGGCACAGGCAGCTCCCGCGACTGGGCTGCTAAGGGAACACTCCTCCTCGGAGTCAAAGCCGTCATCGCTGAGAGCTTCGAGCGGATTCACCGCAGCAATCTCGTCGGCATGGGCGTGTTGCCGCTGCAGTTCCAGGAAGGCCATGGCTGGAGCAGCATGGGGCTGACCGGACGCGAGACCTTCGACATTACCGGTCTTGACAACCATGTCCTTCCCGGACAGGAGCTGACAGTCACTGCTACCCGTGAAGATGGCACCCAGTTCGACTTCCCGGTCATTGCCCGTCTCGATAGTACCGTAGACATCGACTACTACCGCAATGGCGGTATTCTGCAGACAGTCCTCCGCCAGATGCTGGCAGATGCTACAGCTTCGGAAGCGGCTCAGCCGGTAGAATAATTCGGCTTCATAAGGATAGATCATTATACAAGCTGCGCCGGTATCAGATTTCAGTCTGATACCGGCGCAGCTTTTTGTCTTTTTCAGGAATGCCCTATTTGACTGACAGCAGGCTGGTCGTAATGAAATCCAGCTGTTTCTCCAGAGAGACCGGGTCATTGTACGTATCGGCAGCAGGGTTCAACTGGAATACATTCCCTGCCTTGACCGCCGGAAGCCCCTTCCACAGCGGATTGTCATAGACAATCTTCGGGTCTGTAGTATCCCCTGACCACGGGCAGGTAAAGATAATGTCTCCGGCAAAGTCCGGCAGCTTCTCCAGGGAGATGGAAGCCCAGCCAGTTCCGCTGTCGATGGCCTCCTTCTGCGCTTCTGCGGGAGCCTTCAGCCCGAACTCCCCATACAGAATCTCACCGCCCCGGCCATAGTTATGCCCAAAGACATACAACCCCTTGGCATATGGATTCAGGATAGATACCGTCTTATTGCCAACAGCAGCCTGTACCTGCGGCTTCAGCTCAGCAATGCGGGCCTCCCACTGGGCGATCCAGGCCTTAGCTTCATCATTCTTGTTCACCAGCTTGCCGTAGTCGAGCATCTGATCCTTATAATTCTTGGCGCCATACTGAATCTGTACCACAGGCGCAATTTCCTTCAGCTTATCGATGCCTTCTGTGCCGGTATACACAATAATCAGGTCAGGGTCCAGGGACAGGATATTCTCCGGGGTGACATCATCACCAAGCCCTTCTGCACCTTCAAGCATTTCTGCAAGATAGGGACTATCCTTGGCTCCTTGCATGACTCCTACCGGCTTCACACCCAGCGCCAGAAGATATCCTGTATAAAAGGCTGTAGTATCCACGATTCTCTGCGGATTCTTAGGCACTTGAACCTCACCGGCGCTATCCTGGAAAGTAACCATCTCTGCTTCAGCGGAGGGTTTATCAGTAGCCGGAGCAGCAGAGGGTGCTTCAGAAGCTGCAGGTGCAGGAGCATTCGCTGCTGCCCCGGAGCCAGAGCCGGAATTACCCGATGAACCGCAGGCTGCCAGCAGGACAGCCATGACGAGAGTAAAGACAATCAGGACAAGACTTTGTTTAGAGTATCGCAAGATAATCCCCCTATGTATATATGATATTGATAATCATTATCATTAGTAATATATCACAGAGTAGGCAGGCTGACAACTCTCCGGGAACTTTTTTGTAGCCGGTTTTCGCATACGTTTTGAAGTGTTTCTTCCATCCGGGCGGTGCTCCGCCTATCCCTTGCCAATTCCGGGCTTTCTCTCTCACCGACCACTTGCTTGGATCCGCATTGTTGCACATCTTGCAGGATTTCTCTAAAAATGTTACTGGCTGTGATACATTGTTGCATCTTTTGCAGAATTTTCGGTATTTAGAGTTAGTTAGCGCTGGATTTGTTGCATTTCGTGCAGGATTTCAGCATAGAACGCTTCTTTGGGGCAGTATTGTTGCACTTTTTGCAGGATTCCTCTTAAAATGTTACTGCCTGTGATGCATGGGGCCATTCCCTCCGCGCAGCGGCACCCATTGTATTCGGTTTTTCTGTGAAAATACGTCTGGCACTGCGATAAACACACGGCCTACGCGGCGCGTCCAGTCCAATTGTGTTCGGTTTTTCGATTACATCTGGCCTACACGGCACTCCCAGTCCAATTGTGTTCGGTTTTTCGAATACATCTGGCCTACGCAGCGCGTCCAGTCCAATTGCGTTTGGTTTTCTGTAGAAATATGGTAAATAAATAAAAGTATAAAAATGTAATATCCAAAAAAACCGTCCTTAGTAAGGACGGCTTCGTTTCAGCGAGAAGTAGCAAGATAGGTTATGGGCATAAGCAAATGAATAATCGTGACTCCAGGAGGGCTTTCAGGACATCTCGATACGCTCGGAATCGAATATTCTTTTGTAGACCAGTGCTATGATCTGTGAGCGGTCTGTTACGTCCATTTTATTAAAAATACGGCTCAGATGATTCTTGACGGTATGCTCGCTGATAAACAAGGCGCTGGCAATATCCTTGTTCGTCTTGCCCAGAATAATCAGCTCCAGCACTTCCTCCTCGCGCGGCGAGATTCCCCATTCCTCCTTGGGCGTCTTCAGTGCCGTACTGTTCAGCAGCTTCCCTGCCGACACGCCTCTTTTGGCGGACATCGCTTCTGAGCGGCTGCGCAAGAAGGATTGGAAGGTAGTGCGCGGCTCACTGTACAGCTCCCCGACTACATGATCATCCAGGTTGAAGCGCGAGGGGTCCAGCCACTCCAGATCCGAGTCCGCCAGCAGCTCCTTATCCGCGCCCTTGCCTGCATGATGAAGCACCAGCGCGAGCAGTTGGGCAGTGACAGAGACCGAAGGCTTATTGATCTGAAAATAGAACGAAGCAAACTGGTCCACCTGCTTCAGCAAAGAAAGCTCCTCCGGGTAGAACCCGTAGCCCTGCAGGAAATCCAGCCTGAACGGAGCCAGCAGAGCAGCCGTTCTCATCTGCTCTGACTCCCGCTCCGGCAGTCCTGTATAACGGGCAAGCTCATACGCCATGGCAGAAGCCTCTGCCGATAAGCGGTGCAGCTCGGGATTACTGAGCCGGAGATAATGAAGTGTCTGTCCGGTGAAGACCCCTGCCTGCTTCATATGTCTGGCTTCCTTCTCGATCAGACGGATCGAAGTACTCGCCAGACTGGCGAGACAGCCGGTTAAGGACAGCCACTCCTCGGCTTCGTTGCGGCGTCTGAAGCCCACAGACAGAATGCCCTTGAATACCTTCTCGGCAATCAACGGACATTCGAGCAAGACCTGCCCCTCGGCCTCCCCGTTAATGATCGCAGAAGAGAGAAAGGCCTGCGAGGAGTAACGGGACTGGAGGTCCTGGACATACGGCGCAATCTCCTCCGGCCTCCACCCCTTGGCGTAATGGGTATCCCCCGGCTGCTCCTCGAAGAATACGAGCACCGATGACGGGAAGAACGGCATGCCCATTACCATATCCAGCAGCACAGTGCCCAGTTCCTGAGTCGATGCGGCCTGCGGCAGCAGGCGGGCAGCCTCCTTCAAGCGCTGGGTGGCTTCCCTGCGCAGGGCTTCGCGCTGCACCAGTTGCTCTCCCCGTCCGGATAAGCCCAGGAGCGCAGCAACATTCTGCTCATACTGGGCATAATCCTGGATTGGACGGCTCTTCCCAAAGCCTACAGCAAGCAGCAATGCCCTCTTCCCGCTGTGAATTCTCAGCGGATAGCATGACAAATATTCCGGCTGCGTCATTGCGCGCTGAGTGAAGAATAACGATCTCGGATCTTGGGCAATATCCTGCCAGTGCCGGGGCTCCCTGCCCAGAACTGCCTGTCCCAGGAAGCCGTCTCCCTGCTGGAACCCGGCATTCATGAGAAGTCCTGCTTCTTTGCCGGCAGAATATTTGACCTTGAACTGTCCGGCCTCCTCCTCTTGGGCAAAGGCATACAGCTCCGCATCAGAGAACATACCGGCCATCTGTTGCAGCACAACCTCTATCTTCAGGAACTCACTCTCCAGATTGGATAACAGCTGGGTAATCACCAGGCTGCGTCTCTGTTCCAGCGGCTTCACTGCGCACCCCGCCAGCAATTTGGAGAGCACATTCCCGAGCACACTCAATTTCCCCCTGATGCTGACGATGCCTTCCCGGCTAAGCTCAGGCATGACGGCCAGTACATCCTTCAACATCTCATAGTCGGGGTGTTTCCGCATCTTGGCCTCGAACGCCTGCAGCACAAGCCCGCGGGTACCTTCTTCCATATATAAGCCGGACCATAAATAGTACGTCTGCCCATAGTCTGGAACCAGCGGACTGACCACATACTTCAGTCCGGGGACCCACTCTTCAAGTACGGCAGGATATGATAAGGGGCCCATTCTGAGCAATGCAGGCTCGAAGGGACGCTCTATGACCTGTAAAGATTTAAACATCTTCTGATAGAATATTCCGGAAAGCGTAGGGCGGGTAACCACATTCCCAGCCTGATCCGTAAGCACAAGCGCCTGGCCCGTAACAGAGCCGAACGTATCCTGGAGCTCTTGAATTTCTCCCATCAGTGAATCGGGTATAGCCACTTTCATCCCATCACCTCGTGCCCCTGGATTCCTATTATTTCTTCACTCTTAATTTAGCTAATCATTACTAATGATAGTTCATTTTAACTAGATATACAATGAATGACGAAGACTGAATAGCCTGTATGTCCTAAAGTTTTCCTTCATAAATCTGCTGCCGGAGGCCTCAGATCAGCCCATCATTAGGCCCATTTCAGCAGCAGCCTCAGCCAAAATGACAGCATATTCCTCCAGAGTCTCCCGCGACAAACGGCTGACCGGGCCGGACATCGAGAGCGCTGCTACCACGCCCCCGGCCCGTCCGGCGATGGGCACAGCCACGGCTGCCGCTCCCGGCTCCCGTTCCTCGAAGCTAGTTGCATAGCCGCAGCGGGTGATCTCCTTCAGCTGCTCCAGGTACTGGCTGCGGTCTACACTGTCCGGCCATGCGGGGTCGGCCAGCAGCCGGACCTGCACTTCCGGCGGCGCGTAAGCAGCCAGAACCTTGCTTGATGCGCCTACCGAGAGCGGCAGCCTTGCCCCGATCTGGGCTACCCGGCGGATAGCCTGCCGGCTCTGCACCGCCTGAATGCGCACACGCTCCAGATTGTCGCGCAGATACAGGCTGACCGTCTCTCCCAGGCGGTCGCGCAGCCGCTCCATGGCGGGCAGCAGAAGCACCGCCGGCTCGTTCAGCGTCGGGAGATGTGTGGACAGCTCCCAGATGCGGATGCCCAGGCGGTATTTGTCCGTCCCCTCATCCCGCTGCAGGAAGCCCTTCTCCTCCAGTGTGGTCAGCAGGCGGTGCACTGTGCTTTTATGCAGGCCGATTTTCGCAGAGATCTCCGTCAGACTAAGGTCGTAATCATCATTATCCTGAGTGAAGCACAGTAATATATCCAGCGCACGTTCTACGGCGCGTACAGTCAGCTTCCGGTCTTCCACCCCGATCTCCCCTTCACATGTTTCACCTATTGAAACCCGGTTACATAATTATTAAGATATCCCTATCTTAGTGCAAAAGCCTAAATAAAGTCCAGCAGATTCCGTATCCATAATCAGCCGTCCGCAGTTTACAGTTACATTACAAAAGAACCATTTCCATTGACTTTGTAAGGGCATAAATTTACGATTAAATATATGAACTATTCATGCTCTGAATCTTGAAACTTTCCAGGAGGGGACCTTATGAATCTGGCAACTAGTCATCCCGGCGCGCCGGTCTCCCGTATGCCTAACGAGGGTAAGCCCGCTTCGTCACCACTAATTCCACTTCGGATGATACGCGTCAAGCACATCATTGTGGCCCTGCTGTTATCCGTATTCTTCTTCTTTGTATTCTGCTTCATCGCCCTGCATGCCTATATCGCCTGGGTACTCTCGAATCCTACCGTAGCCCCGCTCTACTCTAATCCTTATCAGGCCAAGGGGCTCGCCTACGAGGATATCAGCTTCCCTGCCAAGGACGGCAGCCGGATGATGGAGGGATGGTATATTCCTTCCAAAGGAGCCACCAAAACTATTGTTTTCAGTCACGGCTATGGTGCGAACCGCGAGGAGAGCTGGGTTCCCATGTATGATCTGGCCCACTACGCGCACAGCCTGAGATTCAATGTCGTCATGTTCGACTACGGCTTCGCCTCCAAGACCGACAGGGATATCGCAACCGGCGGCAAAAAAGAATCCCAGCAGCTGCTCGGAGCCATTGAGTTCGCCAAGGAGCAGGGGGCAGACCAGATTGTGGTCTGGGGCTTCTCGATGGGCGCAGGCACCGCCCTGCAGGCTGGACTTGTAACCAAAGATGTGGACGCGATGATTCTGGACAGCACCTTCCTGCTGGAGCCGGACACCCTGTACCATAACATCAAGCAGAACATCAATCTTCCCCGCCAGCCTTCGCTGGAGATTATGGAGATGCTCTTCCCTGCGCTGAACGGCACAGGACTGAATCAGATTCCTTACTCCAAGGTCAAATCGGAGGATTATCCGTTCCCGGTACTGTTCATGCACGGCACCAAGGATGATAAGGCACCTTATCCGATTGCCGAGGAGCTGGCGGCGAACCAGAGCAATCCGTATTCGGATTCATGGATCGTGGAGGACAGCCATCATGAGCTGCTGTTCCGCGAGCACCCGCGTGAGTATCTGCGGCGGGTATCCGCTTTTCTCGGGAATGTGCAGCTGGCCCAGATCAGCGGGAGCCAAGGCAACCCCACCGCAAGTAAATAGCATCTTATCGTTACCTAAGGCATGTGCAGATGTATCCTGTGATACATTCTGTGCATGCCTTTTTACTGTGCGGGGTACAGGACCTCCAATTCGCCGCAATTCCCCTCGCAGGCCAGTCTCATAAGCTGTCCCTCTCCGGCATATAATGAACCGATGAAACTTTAGGACGGGAGGACTGCATGTCATGCCATATGTATTCGTTGCACCGCCGCCAGTACAGATTCTAGGGGAGATTGCCTTCTGGAAAAACCAGGAGAAGGAGCATGCCGAGGTCCTGATCCAGATCATCCCACGCCTGGAGGAGCCTTATGTAAAGCTGCTGGAGGACTGGGCCATTGTCTTCCTGGCTACAGAACAGACGGCGCAACAGCTGCTCGCTAGTCCCCAGGCACCGGACGCAGGCGGTCCGGGGAGTCCATCTGCCGAAGCCGGGCTGCTGCTGCACACCGCCTGCGACCAGTCCGCCGAATTCATCCGGCACCTGAAGGCCATGAAGGAGGCCAGCGCCGCCGTCAATGCCTTCCCCCTGGCGGGAACCACGCTGCTACACTTCATCCGGGAGTCCGAATACTTCCTCGCTGTACTGGCCGCTCTGGCTCCTGCGGACTACGGACCCGGGATGCTGCGGATGAATCCGCCGGAACAGGCTGAACCCGCTCCTTCACCCGCTCCTGCTGCAGGCGGAGACAGTCTCCAGGGAACAGGAAGCTTCGCAGTTCCGTTATGGGAATCCCGCGAGGCAGGCTCGGTTCCCATCGGCGGGCATACGCTTCCCCCTCTGCCTTATGCCTATAATGCTCTGGAGCCGTATATTGACGAGAAGACGATGATCATTCATCACGACAAGCATCACCAGAGCTATGTAGACGGGCTGAACAAGGCCGAGAACAAGCTGGCGGAAGCGCGCCTGAGTGGTGACTATGATCTGGTTAAGCATTGGGAGCGGGAGCTTGCCTTCAATGGGGCCGGACACTATCTGCATACGATCTTCTGGAATGTCATGTCCCCGCAAGGAGGCGGCCGCCCCTCCGGCGCCCTGCTGGACGCTATAGAACGCAGCTTCGGAAGCTATGATGCCTTCAAGGCCCAGTTCACTGAAGCCGCGGGTAAAGTCGAGGGCAGCGGATGGGCTATTCTGGTCTGGAGCCCGCGCAGCCGCAGACTGGAGATTCTGACGGCTGAGAAGCATCAGAATCTGTCCCAATGGGATGTCGTTCCGCTGCTGGTGCTCGATGTGTGGGAGCATGCCTATTACCTCAAGCATCAGAACAACCGTGCAGATTACATCCAGGACTGGTGGAGAGTCGTGAACTGGCCTTATGTCGCCGAGCGCTACGGGGCTGCCCGCAAGCTGGTCTGGCAACCTTTCTGAGGCTCTGTGGTGTATTCGTTTTCCGCATACAACAAGCCCGCGCACCTTCAGCGCGGCACATTGTATTCGTCTTTCGCATACGTTCTGATGAACTTCTCCCTCTCATGGCGGCGTTCTGCGTATCTCTGCGTATCTCTGGCCAATTCTGAGGTTGTTCACTCTCACCGGCTGCTTGTATGGAGTAGCATTGTTGCACTTCTTGCAGAGTTTCTCTAAATTTATTAGAAGCTGTGGAGGTATTAGGCCACACACCTTCGCGCGAGCACAATGTATGCTGTTCTTCACACACATACCGGCCGTGTGCCTGCTTGCGAGACAATGTATACTGTTTTTCACATACATTCGGTCCGTGTGCCTGCTAGCGAGCATAATGTATGCTGTTTTCCGCATACATTCGGGCCACATGCCCGCGCGCTAACAAATGTATACTGTTTTTCACATACATTCGGTCCGTGTGCCTGCTTGCGAGCACAATGTATGCTGTTTTCCGCATACATTCGGGCCACATGCCTGCGCGCTAGCAAATGTATGCTGTTTTTCATATACATTCGGGCCACATGCCTGCGCGCTAGCAAATGTATGCTGTTTTCCGCATACATTCGGGCCACATGCCTGCGCGCTAGCAAATGTATACTGTTTTTCACATACATTCGGTCCGTGTGCCTGCTTGCGAGCACAATGTATGCTGTTTTCCGCATACATTCGGGCCATATGCCTGCGCGCTAGCAAATGTATGCTATTTTCCGCATACATTGGGGCCACATGCCTGCGTGCCAGCAAATGTATGTTGTTTTTCGCATACATTTGAGCCACGCACCTTCGCGCGCAAAAGCCCGCCGCCACTGTTGAAGTGGCAGGCGGGCTTTTGCGCTTGCAGGGCCGGTCCGGCAAGCTTATCCTTCCCGGCTCCGGCTTTATTCCTTGATCAAGGCCAGGAATTCGGCCCTTGCCGCAGCGTCCTCACGGAAGGTGCCGCGGGTCGCCATCGTAACCGTCTTGCTGCCCGGCTTCTTCACACCCCGGGCACACATGCACAGATGCTCCCCTTCGACTACAACCATGACACCGTGCGGATTCAGCACCTCGGTCATGATGTCGGCGATCTGGGCTGTGATGCGCTCCTGCACCTGTAACCGGCGGCTGACCGCTTCCACGAGCCGGGCCAGCTTGCTGAGTCCAGCAATGCGGCCGCTGGGCACATAACCGATATGCACCTTGCCAAAGAATGGAGCCATGTGATGCTCGCATTGGCTATAGTAGACAATATCCTTCACAATGACCAGCTCTTCATGAGACTCGTCGAAGGTGACGCCCAGCGCTTCACGCGGGTCAACGGAATAACCGCCGAAGATCTCTTCATACATCCGGGTCACTCTGGCCGGTGTTTCCAGCAGGCCTTCACGGCTCGTATCCTCACCGATTAATTCCAGAATCTTCTCTACATGATACTCAATCTGCTCACGGTTTACAGAAACCTTCCCGTTCTTGTACTCCTTGATGCCCCCCATGAAAACTCCCCCCTTCCGCACCTGCAGCTGACTCTTATCTATTTCATACGATCATCATTATTACTTCTTGCGGGACTGTCCTTTGCCCGCAGCGGGACGCCCCGGCGGATTGCCGTTCTTCATCATCTGCTGGGCTCGCTGCATTTGCTTCCCGTTCAGGTTATACCCCATTTGCTTGGCAACCTTCTGCAGCATTTCAGGATCATTCTGCATCGTTGTCATCTGTCTGCGCAGATAATATACGCCGATGAAGAATCCGCCGATCAGACCTACCACAAGCGTAATAATAGGCAATGCAATATTCATCTGTAATCCACCTTTGTACTCTATTGTCTGGCGATAACCCTGTTCAGGCACGCGAATCTATCATAGCATTTCAACAACTGGACAGCAATTGGCAAATCCCGCTGGCAGCCGGTTCATTTCCCGTCCGCTGCTCTCTGCTCGCGCAGCTTGCCTGCGGCCCGCTCCAGCATGTCGCGCACCGTAGCGTCCTCTTCGCTCTCCAGCGCCTGCTGGACTGCCGCAAGCGCTTCTTCGCCGCCGATGCGGCTGAGCGCCCAGGCAGCCGTCCCGCGCATCACCGGCCGCGTCTCCTTCAGCACAATCTCAGTCAGCTTCGGCACGGCCGATGCCTCCTTGAAGTTGCCCAGCGCGATGACCGCATTGCGCTGGATCGGATTCTTGCCTCGCCAGGCGGCGGAGCTGCTGCCGAATTTCTCCTTGAACCCCCGGTTGCTGAGATCCAGAATCGGCATCAGCAGCGGCTTGACCACCTCAGGATCAGGCAGAAGCTGCGGGCGGTGGTCCCAGTTCTTGCCGCGGTTCTGCGGACAGACAATCTGGCAGGTATCGCAGCCGTAGAGCCGGTTCCCGATCTTGGTCATATAGTTCTCGCTCAGGAAGCCCTTGGTCTGGGTCAGGAAGGAGATGCAGGCCTGGGCATTGAGCTGTCCCGGTCCGACCAGCGCGCCGGTAGGGCAGGCATCGATGCATTTCGTGCAGTCACCGCAGCCCTCCTGCACCGGCTGGTCCGGAGGGAGCGGGAGATTCGTCACCATCTCCCCCAGATAGATCCATGATCCCCACTTGGGAGAGATAATCGCACAGTTCTTGGCACTGAAGCCGATCCCTGCCCGCTCCGCTACTGCCCGGTCTACCAGCGCTCCCGTATCCACCATGCTCTCCAGCACAGCATCCGGGACACGCTCACGGATGAAGCTCTCCAGCTTCGCCAGCGCTTCACGAAGGACATGATGGTAATCCTGGCCCCAGGAGGCGCGGGCCAGAATACCTCTGCGTGCACCCGGCTCGGATTTGGGCGGATTCTCCATCTTGGAGGGATAGGCCACGGCAATCGCAATGATGGAGAGCGGCTGCTCCCCGGACTGGAGGGCGGGAACCGTCCGCTTGTCCAGGTCAGGCTCCTCGAAGCCGGATTCGTACCCCTTGTCCCGATGCTCCTGAAGAATGTTCTTCAAATATAAAAACGGCTCCGCAGTGGTGAACCCGATATCATCGATACCGAGCGCAGCTGCAGCCGCCTTAATCTCAGCCTTAAGTTCCTCCCATTTGGAAGGAGGCGGAGCGTAGCCTTTCTGGATGTTGAGATGCATATCCGCCTCTCCTTTATAGATTGAATAAGGTTGCTCTACAGGGCCTTCATCTTAGAGAGAGGCCACCAGATCAGGGAGACCTTACCCACAATACTCTCCCCTGCGACAGCGCCGAAATAACGGCTGTCCTTGCTGGCTCCGGCATGCCGGTTGTCCCCCATGACGAAGTAGGTTCCCGCTTGCACGGTCAGACTGCTGAAATCGGGATCTTCTATAGATGTATCGATATATGGCTCATCCAGCAGCTTCCCGTTGAGATAGAGCTGCTGGTTCCGTACTTCAATAATATCGCCGGGAATGCCGATCACCCGCTTGACCAGATATTCCTTGCGGCTGGGTCCCGTACTGGGATCATGAAGGACGACAACCTCCCCGCGGCCCGGATTCCCGAAGCTGAGGGCGATTTTATTAATAATCAGCTTCTCCCCCTGATAGAGGGTAGGCTCCATGGATTGGCCGATTACAGTTGACACGTTGAACACATAGATATTAAGCAGCGACATCACAGCGAACACAATCCCCGCCGTAATGATCCACTCCCGCATATCCTTGATCCATGTTCTTCGGGACTTCTGTCTGGACTTGTTATGCGTCACTGATCTGTATCTTTGTCTGCGGCTCCGCATGAAATCTTCTTCAAGCTCCCGGTTCATAGGCCACCTACTTGCTTCGATTGGGTTATCCGTTCCTTAACAATAGAAAAGCATATCTCCCGCCCATTTGCAATGGACATAGGGAAGATATGCTTTAGTATAATGAAACAGACTATGCAGGAATACCCATATTCAAAGTATCCGCCCTGCAACAGTTCTCTACTCTGACCTTTGATTCCGCTTACAGCAGCGGTTCAACAACAGTTACCCGACAATGCTCAGCTTGCGCACGGATTTGAAAATGTGGTTCTCGTCATAACCCATGGCTTCATATAGAGGCATTGCAAAAGAATTGTGTTCATCGACGGCAACATAAATGCCGCTGACCTTCCGCGCCTGAAATCTGCTCTCCATAGCCGTTACAAGACTCTTACCGACTCCTCTGCGGCGGTAATCCGGATGGACGGCAATGCGGAAATAACAGCCGTGATTCTTCTCAATCGTACCAATCAGCGCACCGATGATTTCTCCTTCATCCTCAGCAACTACAATGAGATCAGAATCCCATGACAATTGCCTGGAGAAAGGCTCGATCGTGCTCTCGAAACATTCTTCCGATAATGCGGTCTGCAGCAATTCAGTCACTGGAGTTACATCGCTTAATTGAAAGGAACGAACGTGCATACTTTCAAGTCTCCCTTTTCTATGGCTTATGATTTTACAAAAAGAAGGAGTTTCCATAACAGCATAAAGTGGAAAAAAGCATCAAAAACCGAGGAATACCTGCTTTTGTCTCTATTAAAGCACACTTTTCTCGCGTTATCATCATTTTTCTTTTGAAAGCGCTTGATATGAAGCGTTTACATTCAATATAGTTTCATATTTAACATCTATTAGGAGATTACAGTAGTCAAAACGTCCCGGTTACGAAGCCTCACTAGTTTAACACAGCCTTAACACTTTCAGTGAGCTGCGGGCGGGAAAATACTTTTTAAACATTTTTGTTTATTTAATGTTGCATTATTGTTCCAGATGCGTTTTAATAATAGTATCTCAACGGATATATACCCAAACCAACATATAATCAGGAGGGATTTTTCCATGGCTTTTCAATTACCGGCACTTCCGTATCCGAACAACGCACTTGAACCACACATCGACGCATTGACGATGGAGATTCATCATGACAGGCACCATAACACTTATGTGACGAACCTGAACGCCGCACTGGAAAAGGCACCCGAACTGCAAAACAAAAGCATCGATGAGCTTCTGACCGACCTGAACGCTGTACCGGAAGCGATCCGCACAGCAGTCCGCAACAATGGCGGTGGACATGCCAACCACACCCTGTTCTGGGAAGTGATTGGACCGAATGGCGGCGGCGCACCAACCGGCGCACTGGCTGCTGCCATTGACAGCGAGCTGGGCGGCTTCGATAAATTCAAGGAAGACTTCGCGGCTGCAGCTACTACACGCTTCGGCAGCGGCTGGGCTTGGCTCGTTGTGAAGGACGGCAAGCTTGCCGTAACCAGCACACCGAACCAGGACAACCCGATCAGCGAAGGCGCAACTCCAATCCTCGGCCTCGATGTATGGGAGCATGCCTACTACCTGAACTACCAGAACAAACGTCCTGACTACATCAAGGCGTTCTGGAACGTAGTGAACTGGGAAGAAGTCGGCAAGCGTTACGAAAGCGCGAAATAAGCATCTGCCTTCAGCATGATGCTCTAAGCAAACAGGTTCACCTCTGCCGTAATGGCAAGGGTGAACCTGTTTTTATTTAAAATATAAGAATTTATATGTTCCACACGATAACT
The DNA here is from genome assembly GCF_000517965.1 of Paenibacillus sp. FSL R7-277. NCBI lineage: Bacteria > Bacillati > Bacillota > Bacilli > Caryophanales > Paenibacillaceae > Paenibacillus > Paenibacillus sp. FSL R7-277. Next base: position 17,794 of record NZ_ASPX01000016.1, on the reverse strand, counting down.
TATCCTTCTATTTCTCGCTGAAACGGTACCGTCCTTTAGAAAGGACGGCAATGCCGTTTCCACTTGTCACGCTAAGCCAGGCTGAATTCACTGCCTGAACTTGGCGTTCAGAGCGTCGTACTCACGCCGGGTGACCGGAATTACCGTTCCATGGCGGGGGCTGGACGGCAGCTCATAATCAGTGGATACCGTCCACTTACCCGAATCAAGATCTTCCGTCTCCAGCGGGATGTACCCTCTCCCTCCGAATTCATCCACAAACAGATACCACTTCTTCTCTGTATTGGATTTGAACAGGGTTGGCCCTTCAATGCCCTTTAGTCCGCCGACACTCCCGCTTAGCAGCTTCACCTCAGGCGCAAACACCGAATCCAGAGATTCCTGAAACACCATTTTGCCAAAAGGGGATTCCGTGCCTTGCTCGCGCTCATCCTTGGTGAATCGGTAAATCTTCCCGTTATATGCCGCCATAGTGGTATCAATGATCGAATACCCGTAGTCCATATAGACCTGCGGCTCTGTGAACGCGCGGAAATCGCGTGTCTTGCTATACAGGATTGTCTGGTAGGCATCCCCGGTGTGAGCGGAATCGGCGTACATCCGCGAGGCCCAGAATACGATATATTCCCTGCTCTCCTGGTCATAGATCACCTCAGGTGCCCAGGTATTCCCCGCCTCCTCCGGCGAGACCTTGGCTTCCCAAGGCTCCGACCAGTCCACGAGATTATCCGATTCCCACACGATGATCGACCGGCTGCCCTGTGTCTGGGCTGCGCCCCAATCCCAATTGCCGTTGATCTTCAGATCGGTGGCGATCAGATAGAACTGTCCACCTTCAGGTGAACGGATGATGAAGGGATCTCTGACCCCCTTGTTGCCTAAGCTGGACCTAAGCACGGGCTTCCCGCTATTCAGCTCCTTCCAATGCAGCGGGTCATTGCCTTCGCTGAGGGCGAAGTATACCTGCTCGCCGTCCCCGATCCCTTCGCCTGTGAAATAGGTGAACAGATAGCCCGCATAGTCCACCGCCGCCGGAATGTCCTGTGCAGCTTGAGTCCCGGTAGCCTGAGTTCCGGCAACCTCACCCGGCTGGCTTGCCTCCTCCTCAAGCTCCGGCCCGCCTGCCACCAGGGTCACCACCGACTTGGCCGGAATCAAGGCCTGGAATACCTGCTCCCCATCTGCTGTCCCATCAACGGCTACATCAGCGGCCACATCCTCGCCGCGGGCCAGATCCAGCTGCGCGTTGGTTACATAGGAACGCAAGTCAGATGCCTTCAGTCCCAGTCCGCTCAAGGTGAGCTGCACCCGCTTCTCCTCCAGGCTGTCATTCACCAGCACCGCCGTCATGCTCTGCTCCTCCTCATGCACGTAAGCCGAGCCGAGCAGCTCACTTCCGGCTTCCTGGCTCAGACCGGAGAGCGCAATCCGCACCGCTCCGGGGCGGATGAACTTGCTGTAGTTGCCGAGCGACCAGAGGATCTTCGAGGTCAGGATGTTCTGCTCGTCCCCTGGCTGAGTATAATCGGTGTACAGCAAACCGTCCTTGTAATCCACCTTGGACACTGCCGTCCACCATTGCCATGCGGCTGCATCTGCCTCGGTCAGATCGAAGTGAATGGTGCGCGCCACCTGCAGCGCGGGCTCCATCCCCAGATCCCGTCCAGGGCCATAGTCGCCCATAATGCAGTATTCGGTGACCCAATATTTGGCCTGCGGATCATATTGCTTCAGATTGCGCTCCAGCAGCCTTCTTAGCTTTACCAGGCGGTCATCGCCGGAATGGCTGTAATCGGACCAGTAGGAATGCGAGGCAATCTTGTTGCCTACCGCTTCCTTCAGCACAGGATCACCCAGCAGGTCCTTAATGTATTCACGGTATTTCCCCAGCCCCAGGCTGTTAGCCCCGCTGGAATAGACGCCGCTGCCCGTGAATTCCCGGTAGTGTTCATCATCCAGCAGAGAGGTAATCTCCACCCCGTCCGGGGCACTGATCTGCGCTTCCAGCCCGCTGGCACGGAGCTGGGCATGCAGCTCCAGAATCACCCGCTTCAGGTCGTCATTGTTGTACCGGCTGGCTTCCTGCTGCGCATGATTCCAGTCCCAGGTCGGCTCGTTAACGGGACTGATATAGTCGTATTCAAGGCCCTCCTGCTTGAAATGCTCCAGCACCTCAATCAGGAAGGAGGCGAAGGCAGCTTCAGAGCCTTCCTTCAAATTACTGGACCCTACCTCCGGATCAGGCTGGGCATGGCCGTTGCGGGTCATCCAGACCGGCGGGCTGTTGACGAAGGCAATCAGGGATTCGACTCCGCGCTCCTTAGCCGCCCGCAGGAACCACTGCTGGCCTGCCTGCCTGCTCCAGTCGTACGGCGCTTCCTCCGTTATTTTGAAGGCTTCCGTTCTTCGCCACGGATCTGGAATGATCGCCTGATCGGTCTCTACCGAGCCTGCGCCTATATTGAAGCGCCAGGCCGACAGCCCGATTCCTTCGGTACGTGAGAACAGCAAATCAGCCACCTTGTTCTTATTCTCTTCGGTCCACTCCTTCCCCAGGGGGTCCATGGACCAGGCGTCGGATGCGCCAAAGTTATCGATAGTCTGATAGCGGACATTGCCGTCTATCGTCACTGCCGCATCCGGCGGTTTCTGGTGCTGCACAGGGATTTCCTCCTCTTTTCTATTACTGAACAGAATTACAACAACACACGCTAGAACAACGCCGGTAACCGCCATAGCTGCCAGCCGCTTCATGCTCATTTCCTCCTCCTAACCGACCAGACCGGACCGCTCCACACTCTCTACGAAATGCCGCTGAACGAATACATAGAGAATAATTAGCGGCAGAATCGCCATCAGCACACTGGTATTCATCATCATGGACATGAAGAACGGGTCCTGAACGAGCGAATTCGCCGCCTGGCCGCCGCCGGTCATGTAGGTAGCAATGCCGTAGCCGGCCGATGACATCATCGATGACATGACCTTCGGTTCATTCAGATACATGTTGGTGAAGAATGAGTCATTCCACTGCCACACGAAGGAGAACAGCATCACCGTTACCATAGACGGAATGGCATTGGGCAGAATCACCCGGGCGAAGGTGGTGAAATAGCCTGCTCCGTCCACATAGGCCGCTTCCTCAATCTCCCGTGGAATGCCCTTGAAGAACTGGCGGAAAATATAGACATACAGCCCTGTCTTAACGCCCATCCCGAGCATTGAAGAAATAATAAACGGCCAATACGTGTTAATGAGATTCGCCGGCTTCCCCGTGAACAGCTCAATCAGGCCGAACAGGTCAAAGTTCTTGAAGTGCAGGTACAGCGGGATCATGATTGTCTGGGAGGGGACAAGGATCGTAAAGATCACTGCCGCGAACAGCAGCCCGCTCCCCTTGAACTTAATCCGGGCAAAGCCGTAACCGGCCAGCACACAGATGATGGTCTGAAGCACCATGACCGCTGAGGACAACAGCATGGTATTCCGCAGTACTGCCGGATAGTTCATCGCCTTGAATACGAGCCTGAAGTTCTCCAGGGTGAACGCCTGCGGTACCCAGATCACGGTGGAATCATACAAATCGTCCATACTTTTGAACGCAATCGACAGCTTCAGCAGGATCGGGTACAGAATGACGAACGATATGCCGAAGACCAGCACAAAACGGGCGATCACCCACAACCATTTTTTTGAAAATTCCACCCAATAGGCGGCCGAAGCCAGCCGGTGCAGCTGCTCTTTCTTAGAGCGGTGCGGCATTGCTGCGGTCTCTGTCTTCATGAATGCTCCTCCTTCCAAGCCGCTAGTCTTGATAAAAGACTTTACGTGAGATCAGCGCCGTCGTTACCCACAACAGCAGCGCGATGATAGCAAAATACATCCAGGACATGGCTGCGCTCAGCCCAAAATTGAAGCTCTTGAACGCTGTATCCACCACCATCCGGCTGGTCTGGTCGCTGATGAAGCTGTCGATGATGGTATAGACCAGATTCGTCAGGATCAGCGGGCCGATCATCGGAAACGTAATTTTCCAGAAGGCCTCGTAGCCTGTGGAGCCTTCAATCTTCGCCGCCTCATACAGGGAAGGGGAGATCGATTGCAGTCCCGCCAAAAAGATCAGAATCTGCACGCCCGATTGGCTGACAATCTCATAGATCCGGCTCACCGCTCCAGTCAGATACTGCACCACGGTGGGGCTCAGACCGGATTCGATCAGCAGCGTTGTCAGCTCCAGATTCTTGATCACCGACAGGCCTCCGCCCGTGGAATCACTGGCGCTGCGCACAACGGACTGCATCAGATCCCCGTTCTCAATGCTGGCAATAATACCCGAGGCCAGAATGACCGGCAGGAAGAAGATGGCCCGGGCCAGCACCCTGCCATGGAACTTCTGATTGAGCAGCACGGCGAAAAACAGGCTGAAAATCAGAATAAGCGGGGTGTTCAGCACGATATTCATCACGGATTCCGTTAATGTCCGGACATAGGCTTCATGGGAGAACAGCGCCTCCCGGAAGTTCGCGAGTCCGATATATTTTAGCGTGAAGCCCTCATCATTGACCTGCAGGTTACTGAGGCTGAACCGCAGGGAAGACAGCAGCGGCGTCAGGAACAGGAAGCAGAAGCCCGCGAACCAGGGAAGAATAAAGTACAGGCCGTAATATCTGTTTTTTTGCTCCAGGGACAGCTTCTTAAGCTTCATTATGGCTGCTCACCTCCTACCCGGTAATTCCGTCCGTCTACGGTTACTCCGCCCACAGTCACCGGTGCACGGTTATAATTCACTATAATTGCGGTACCCGCTTCATAGGTCGTCTGATAGACACCGGCCGCAAGCTTCTTATGCTCCTTGATCGTCTGGGACTGGACACTCTTCAGTACACTGCTCAAGGCCTGATACTGCCCGGCTGCCTGATCAATCCAGCTGCGGTAATCCGCCGAGTAGAGCCGGTCGAATCCCGTCATTTTAATCGCGGAAGGATCTGCATAGAACCAGGTATAATAAGGTGCGCTCCCGGTCTCCAGCGCCTTCAGCAGGCTGAGTGATGCATCCTGATCGTCAGCCATATTCCAGGCGGTTCCGGCATATTGCAGATAGCCGTGGTACACCATCTGGAAGAAGGGGATGCTCTCATCCGTAATATTGAACCCGCTGCTCTGCATGGGCGTAGCCACTATATGACGGGCGAAGGGCGCCGCGTACGCATTGCCGCCTTCCACCATCAAGCGGGGCACCGAGCTGCTCATGCGCTCCAGCTGCTCCTTGACGATTCCCTCGGCCCGCTGGCGGTCCACCAGATCCTCCGCATTGAAATCGGAATTCAACCCGCTGCCGAGATCCCGCAGGGACAAGCCGTCCACTCCAAGCGCTGCATAATCCCCGAGGAAGCCGTCTACCACACCCGGCAGTACCCGGGGACTGACGACATAACCGGAGGGCTGCTTCACATCCAGCTTCAGCATGGAGAAGTCGAAGGGATACGTATGCGCCAGCTTGCCCGTAATCAGCCGGGAGGCCTGTGATTTGCGTAAGCCCTTGGCTTCCGGGAAGGTCTGCAGGAACGAAGCATCGGGATACAGTGTAATTCCCTTATCCTGTGTGTAAGACTGCAGCTCCTTGAGCCCTTTTGCCCCGCCAAGCTTGCTGTCCACCGATACGCCCTTCGGGTAATTATGGTTGATGCCGCCATTGAACCATCCGGTATACCGCAGTTGAATGTCCCCGATCCCCATCTCCTGCATCTGCTCCAGAATGACCTCGGCCTCCTTGAAGGAAGTAAGCGGCTCATAAGCGCTGTAAGGAATGCCCAGGAAGAATTTCTTCTTCGGAATGCCGCCGATCAATTCCAGGTAGAAGGGAACGTCCTCTGCCCCTTCCAGCCTTGCCATCCCGGTATGTTCGATTAAGTACTCCCGGTATTTCGCAGCCATGCCTGAATAGCTGGCTTCTTCCTGATCAAGGAAGCTGTACGCCACAGTGATATCTCCGGGGAAGATACCTGCCTGAAATTGCTTCACCGTACTGGAGCGCCAGCCGTTGGTCAGCGTCACTTCCTCCAGACTGCCCAGCGTATAGCTGGAGAAGACATAGTTATACTGATTCAGCCGCCCGCTGACGTCTGCCTCCACGGCTGCAACCGCATCTCCGCTCTCGATCACCGCCAGGAAGCCGCGGTCCTGAACCTTCATGCCGAAAACAGGCAGCCGTGCTGTCTCCTCCTTCTGCACTTGCCCCAGTTGGGTCAGCGCAGCATCCGGCCCGTACATCGCGGTACGGTAAGGGGTTGCATAGAGCTTGTTATTATTGAAGTGTATCAGCGACCCGGAGCCGTCAGGCACCAGGCTGTAGCCTTCATCCTTCGTCCCGCTCGCCCCAAAAAACGGAAGCAGCGACAAACTCTGAATATGCATATTATCCGGATAACGGACCTTATCGCCCGGGATGCTTACCCGCAGCAGCTTCCCGTCCAGCCGGTATTCCAGGGGAAGCGTCACCAGAGCGGCTCCGTCCTCCTCTTCACCGTAGGCCGCCTTATCGATGGCGATTTGCGCCTCATCATAGCCGATCTGCCCGAACAGGGAGGTTACCTTCTTCAGCCCCACTCCCTTGAAGGAGGTATCCCTTCTTTCATACCGCTTGTTCGGCTCATCGTACCTGAACCGCTTCTCAATCTCCTTCTTGTCACTGTCCTTCTCAAGGCGCCCGATGATCAGGGTACGGAAGCGTTCTTCACTGATGTATTTGGGAATGCCGTCGATATTGCTCTTGACCTCCCCCAGCGTATACACGATATTCAGGCTGTCGCCCGATTCCTCGATGGTGAACTGGCTGCTCTGCACACTGTGGGTGTAGTTGTCGTAGTTCATCAGATTGCCCTTGCTGTCATAATAGGTCAGCTCCACCTGCACATTCAGCTTGGATTTGTTATATCCGGTGGCGACAGCATCCTGTTCGCGGTCCTGCGGGTTAGAATACCAGAGCGCTCCGCTCTTCTTATCCTTAACGGCGATCTCCGTGGTCATCTGATTCAGATACAGGGTCAGATATTCGTTGTCCAGTGCCTCCTTCATGTCTGCGGATAGCTCCGGCGATTTCGGGGTGTCCTGCACGCTCGGCGCTGAGGATTGTATCGCTGCTTCGGATGGTCTCGCTGCTTCAGACTGTACCGCCGATTCAGCTTCAGGTGCGGATTCGGCCAAGTCCGCGTACGGCAGGACGGCTGCGCCGCTGAGCATAAGCACAATTGCAATGATGGTTAGCTTCTTCTTCAAAGCCTGGCTCCTCCTTTCTTATCCGCGAAGTGAAAGCTCCTGGTAGACGGTGTAGACAAAACTGACAATTTGCTGGATCAGATTGAAGAACAGCAGGCCCAGGAAGATGATAATGCCCACCACGGCCAGCGTCAGCAGCATGGTTGTAATCGTTTTGAGCACCGTGTACTGATGAACCGTCATGGTCCCGATGAACAAGAGCCACACGAACCACAGCGTGGCCAGAGCATCCAGCAAATGATAGAAGGAAGCCTCCCGCAGCGTAATCACGTTGCTGAGCAGGATATTGGGAATGTTGATCAGAATCAGCGGAAGCAGGGCGTACCCGGTCGTAATGACGATCTCCGCGAACTTGCCCTCCCCGTCCATCAGCGTCGTCAGCGACCAGTTCGCCAGGCACCAGAGCAGGAACGGGAAAATAATATACTTGAGCTCATTGATACTGTTCAGTTCAAGCGGGTGATTATAATTGACCACATAGCCTACATATTGGCGCTTCACAATCATAGTCAGGGTAAGGAATATAAGAATGCCCAGTGCCATTCGCAGCTTACCCTTATTCTCGTATTTCAGATCCCAGAATCCGTCGAAGGGGTGTACTGCTAAATGCAGTGAATATTTAATGTCCTTAAGAAATAGCATCCTGGACCCTCCCTCCCTTTCTCGGCCGCTTCACCAGGCGGACGATCACATAGCCGCCCAGCAGCACGGCTATCATTCCGGTCATATAGAGGCTGAAGTGATCGCGCATATACTCCCTGCGGTATTTCCCCAGTGCCTTAGAGTAATATTCGCGGTCATTGCCCAGCTTCAGATAGGTCATAGCCTCCTTGTATTCGCCTTGGCGGAGCAGAGATTTGCCGATGCCGACATACGCCATCTCATAGTTGGCATCCAGCTTCAGCACCTCCCGCCACAGCTTCGCGGCTTCATCATGCTTGCCGGAGCTGTACAGGGTGTTGGCTTCATTCACCATGCTGCCGAACCGGGTCACCGTGAACTCGGTAATTCTCCCCAGATCACGGTCCAGCACATAAATCGCATTCTCATAGCTCTCCACCGCCGCCGGGTTCTTGAATGTGCCGAGCTGGCTGCCCAATTGGCCGATTACATATAGCAGCTTGCCGTCCTCATTGTAGGTGAAGATCCGCCCGCGCGTGGCGTCCAGTGCCCGGTAGACCCCGTTTCCCGTCACATCAATGTCAATGAAGGCGGAGCGGTCCTTACTCAGATCTCCGATCGGTGGAATCTCCCCGCCAACCCGCAGGACATCGATGCCGGAGGGATTCAGTCTTTTTACCGGAGAGAAGGTCTTCTTATCCACCGTAGTGGTATAGATGAAGCCATCCTCATCGACATCGACATTATTGAATTCCAGCGGAATGAACTGCACCATCTTCTCGCGCTGCTCCTTGGTCGATACCGACTTCCAGAACAGATCCACAGGATCAAACTGCACCTTGTTCGTGCCCATGAAGCCTGTGAACTGCCCGTCGCTGTCGAACTCGATCAGCCCTTCATAGACCCCTCTGCCGACCACATAGATGCGGCCTGCCTTATCAACAATCACTTTCCGCGGAAAATACTCAAAACCCGCTCCGATCACATCCGCCTTCGGCGCCCCGATCTCCCGCACGAAGGTCCCCGTGCCGTCCAGCTCGACCAGCCGTCTGTTCTCCGTATCCGCCACGTAGATCCGGCCGGCGTCCGTCACGAAGAGACCTTCCGGGTTATTGAAGCTGTCCTTCTTCTCCCCGTTCCGGAAGCCTTCGATGACACGGAGTGTATTCCAATCCTTATCCAGCACCACAATCCGCCCGTTCCCGGAATCGAGCACATAGAGCAGCCCTTCCGCTGAGACAAACAGGTCTCCCGGAGCGGTCCAGGCTCCCGTCCCTGCCTCCAGCCCGCTGATGGCCCTCGAAGGAAGATAAGCAATCGGCGACTGAACAGCGTCTCCCCAGTAGGAGTAGGTATATCCTTCATACGGCGCAGCCCCGGCCGGCCTAGGACACAGGCTCACAAGCAGCAGCACGGATACAAGCACCAGTATCGATGACTTTATTCTCAACCCTAACGCCTCCATCGCTTCAGTCCTTCATGCCGGACGAAGCCATCGTCTGAATCACATTGCTCTGTGACAGAATGAACGTCACAATCGGCACGGTCATCATAATCACCGCTACCGCGGCTCCGACTCCTGCACGGGCGATCCCGCCCTGAATAATCTGGCCCATCGCGTAATGCAGCGTCTTGAGCTGCTCGCTGTAGATGAAGCTGCCCCCGTCCGTGCCCCATAGCATCTGCATCATCAGAATGAGCAGCGTCAGCCAGGCCGGCTTCACCAGCGGCATGACAACCTGCCAGAAGATGCGGTATTCACTTGCCCCGTCTATCTTCGCCGCCTCCAGCAGCGCATCCGGGATCTGCTCCATGAACTGCTTCATGAGATAGAGTCCAAGCGGATAGGCAAAGGCAGGAACGATAACCGCCTGGTAGGAGTCCATCCAGCCCAGCGCGGACATAATCATATAGTTCGGTATCGCGGTGACATGCGGCGAGAACATCAGCGACAGGACAACCACGGTGAACAGCAGCTTAGAGCCGCGGAATTTATGCTTCGCCAGCGGGTAAGCCGCGGCCGAGGCCAGCAGGATATGCCCGGCCGTTCCGGCGGCGGTAATGAATACCGTGTTGAATATATATCTGGAGAACGGCACCCAGGAATTCTTCATCACCTGAAACAGATTGGCGAAGTTCTCAAATGTAGCATTGCGTACAAACAGCGTTGGCGGGAAAATAAACAGCTCATCCAGCGGCTTGAACGCATTGTTAATGACATAAATTAACGGAATCGCCATGAATGATCCGAATCCGGCCAGGGCCAGGAACAGCAGGGCGTCGACCTGCCAGGAACGGTTTACTTTTTTGTTCAGACGTATCGCCAGCTTCATCCCGCTTATTCACCCACCCTCTTCAGCAGCTTTTGAACAATCAGATTGCTGCCCAGCATCATCACGAACAGCACGGTGGCAATCGCCGAGGCATAGCCCATCTCGAAGCGGATCGTACCGTAGTCCACCAGATGGGTTACAATCGTATGCGCCCCGTACTGTACACTCGGGAAGCCTGCCAGCGCCATAGCTACATCGGCAACTGCCAGCGACGCAGTGATCTGAATAACCGCGCCGAACATCAGCTGCGGGCGCATGGAAGGGAGCGTAATGAACCACAGCTCCTGCCAGCGGTTTTTGACACCGTCCACAGCCCCTGCTTCATACAGCGTCTTGTCAACGGTCTGCAGTCCGGCGATGAAGGCCAGGAAGCTGGTCCCGAGGCTTAGCCAGAGCTGTACCAGCATGATGATCCCCAGCATATACTTGGGGTCCTGCAGCCATTGGATCGGCTCATAAATTACGCCAAGCTGCATGAGAAGTCCGTTGATGATCCCGTAGGAGTCACTGGAGAAGATGATCTGCCAGATGAAGAATACATTCCCCGAGATCGACGGCGCAAAAAAGATCAGGGTCATAAACGCCCGCAGCTTGGGATTCAGCTCATTGATCAGCCAGGCAAACAGAAAACAGGCGATATAGCTGACCGGTCCGGTAACGACCGAGAAAATCAGTGTATTCTTGACCCCGATCAGGAACACATCATCGTTCCAGAGCAGCTTTGAATAATTCTCCCAGCCGATCCAGCGCGGCATCTCCAGCATATTGAAGTGCGTGAAGCTGAAGATGATCGAAATCGCCACCGGCAGTACGGTAAACAACAGAAACAGCACCATATATGGAGCCAGCAGGACGTACAGGTGCTTATCCCGCCGCACATCCTTGCCGAACAATGCCCAGTAATTACGCAGCCCGGAAGGGGACAGCCGGGGCTGAATCAAGGGTTCGGCCGTATTTTTCACTTTCTGCACAAGAGTCCCTCCCTATTCCCTTCGTTTCAAATCGAACTCTGCTCTCTTCTGATCAATCTCATAGTCGATCTCCTGCACATAATCGTACAGGGCATCAGCGGTGTTCGTTCCATTGTTGATGACCTCGCGCAGCGCATTGTCCAGATGGCGGCCTGTGAAGTAACCGCCCGGCACCTCAGGCACACCCTGCACCCATTGCCACTGCTCCTCCAGATGGCGGTAATCGCTTGTCGGCCACGGCAGCTCCTTAAGCGCTTCAACGTTGGCGGTCGGATACCGCGCAGCCGCGCCCATGAGGCCCTCCATCTCCCGGCCGAAGCGGACCTGCGAATCCTTGTCTACCCACCACTTCATGAATTCCCAGGCAGCATCCTTGTTCCCCGCCTGCTTGAGCATCAGGGCGGCGGTGCCCCCGCTGGCAACATCCCGGCGGATACTGCCGTCCGGCTGCTTCGTGCCCGGAACCGGAATGAATTCCCACAGTCCCTTAATCTCCGGCGCAGATACGCTCAGATAGTTATAGAAGGTATAGTCCTGAATGCCGACCGGCATCTCTCCGGTGCGGAACCGCATCGGGAAGTCGAAGATCAGCGGCAGCTTGTAGCTGGTATAGAAATTGGTCCAGTTCTTGAAGGCAGCCAGCCCGGTCTCTGTATCAAGTCCGCTCTTGGCTCCGTTATTCAGATAAAATGATCCGCCCATCTGATAGAGCAGCATGGCATAGGCGCGGTTGACCTCCAGCACCGGCACGCCTGTCGTCTGTGCGAGCGGCAGCGCCATATCCATCCGGTGCTTCTGCAGCACCGGAATCATCGCGTAGACCTCATCCCAGGTCTGAGGCGGCTCAAGATTCAGCTCCTGCAGAATATCCTTGCGGTAGAACAGCATGTTGAAGATCTGCTGCTCCGGCAGGGCAAAGACCTGATTCTCGTACCGGTACGGCACAAGCGCACTGTCTCTGAACTGCTTCACCACTTCCTCATAGCCGGGATACTTCGACAGATCCTCTGCCGCTTGGCGCATCCCGAAGTTCACCGGCATATCATTGCCGACCTGCATAGCCACATCCGGGCCTTCCCCGGCCAGCGAGGCGCGCAGCAGCACATTCGGACTCACCAGCTTCAGATTGACACCGATGCCGGTAAGCGGGGTAAATGTATCATCAATCATTGCCTTCAGCACCTGCGCCTGGTCGCGGCCGGTTCCGATCCATACATCAATGGTCTCGCCGTTCTCCGTGGTATTGCCAATCGTGTTGTAATCCTCGAAGAACGAATGGGTGAAGGACGACACCTCGTGCACAAGCTTGCTGAACCCGGAAGCATTCGCCTTCGGCAGCTTCACATCCGGCGAAGACAGCAGCAGATAATCAATCTCCAGCGGCTGCTCCCGTACCTCCAGAATCCAGGAGCCTACGCTGCCGACATTGATTTTGAACTGCGACAGCCGCTTCTGCACCGTTTCCGGCTTGTCGGCCATGTCCGCCAGCTGATAGGCAGTTTTATTCAAGGTTGCGGTTTTATCACTCTTTTCCCCTGTAAGCCGGACCAGCTCTTCCGATACGCCATATAGAATCTTGCTCTGCTCACGGAAGACCGCCGTCATATCCGGGATTTGTTCTTCTAGCCTGTAATCGCGGTACGGATCTGGCACATTGCCTGTAATCATCAGAATTTTCCGGTACATTGCATTAATGTCCAGCACACTGGACTCCACCTGGCGCAAGAGCGGCGCAATGGCTCCAAGGCTGACCTCCAGCTGTAATTCGTGTTTTCCTTTGCTTAAATAGAATAAATAGGGCTCCTCATCGTTCCCCAGCCGGTTCATCTGCCAATCCGAATCATAGTAGAACGGAATCTGCAGCATTTCCCGGAACGGAATCTCTCCGTCAATCCGCATAGAGCGTGTGGAATAGATCCCTCTTAGCAGCTCCTGCCGGCCTTTGATGGTGATGTTGTACAGACCGTCCTCCGGCGCTTCCACCTCCCAGGCGATCCATTGTCCCGGTACCCGCCAGTTGTTGCCGCCAATCGTGTTCATTCTGATCTTGGACACATCGTACGGCTCTGTTGAAGGGCTTGAGCGGTCTGTAATCGGATACAAGGTCGGGGAGGATTTGTAAGCAGCGTCTTCCCCCTGCACCTTAACCGCGTGGCCGCTGGTGGCCTTATACCCCTTAGCTTCGTAGCTCTGCTTCACCTCTGCGTAGGCAGCGGGTGCATCGTAGCTGTGCAGCTTAATATAGTCGATGACCATCGGCTCTCTGCTGGACACCATCGTCAAGGTGTGCCGCCCGGCCGACAGATAGAATTGGTATGGCTCCTCATAGTAACCTTCTGTATCTCTAAGCAGGGTCTCCTGCCAGGCCGGGGCCTCAATCTGGCGCGGCCGGAGATCATTGTCCCGGTTATCCTGCTGGATCTCCGGGTTCTCATTGACCCAGATCCGCCCGAAGGACAGATTGCGGGCGCTGGTGAACGGCAGCTTGCCGTCGATCAGCAGCTCACGTTCAATCGCCGAGCTTTTGCCCTTCACCGGATAATACCGGACAGAGATGTGGTACAGCCCGGACTTCGGCACATCCAGCTGCCACTCCACCGAACCGCTCTCCTCCGTTCTGACGTATCTTCCCGTCTCCCCGCCAAGCTCCGTCAGCACCTCCGGGCTCATCCCCTCGGCCCCTGTATAATCGGCTCCCTTCAGCATAATTTCTTCGCGGGGCTGCTCCTCGCCCTCGTATTGCTGCAGATAATGCTCATAGCTGCCCTCAGGCAGCTGCCGCACCTCCTGCCCGTTCCCCGTTACACCTTGCGCCTGGGCAGCAGGCAGCTCTGCGCTTGCCGCTGGCAGCGCCATCATGGAGATCAGCATGACGGTTACAAGTGTCCGGTTCATCATCCGCCGGGATAATGATATTCTCACTCGGGTTCCCTCCTCTAGCAGACTTGCATATTAAGAGTGATACAGGTGGTGCAGAATAGAAGGATAAATAATTGTGTGAAACATATAAATCCTTATAATTCAAGCGCCCACGGCTACGCCGCCCTATAAGGGCGGCTGCCGATTTTGCAGACAAACACAGCAGGTATTGCGCAAGACAAGCAGTTATTACCCTTGTTATGAGCTGTCCAGCTACCTATTTCTTCTCTTTATCCTGCTCACCGCTCAGTACTTTCTTGGCTGCGGCCTGCGCCGTTCCAATCACTTGGGCCACCCCGGTGGACGGTGTAATCTCGCCCTTCAGGAATTTCTCAGTCACCTTATCCAGCTGATCCTTGACGCCAAGACCGCCGTAACGCCCGCCGAAGACCCGCTCCACCTTACCTTCATCATTCATCGCATTGGCGATAGAGGCTTCATCCGGCAAAATATTCTCCATCGACAATCTGCGGTTCTCCTGCCAGCTGTCGAACGGCTGCAGATCCTCCCAGATCTTTACGATGGTATCCGCATCCTTAACCCCTTTGGGAATGGCATAGGCTGCTGTCTGGCCCAGCGGATCGTAGTACTTATCGGCCTGCGGGCCTTTTGGAATATAGACATATCCCCATTCATCCTTCATCTTGCCAAGAATACGCCCCTCGATTTCCCAGAGACCGCCCGGATACATAGCCACGGTGCCTTCTCCAAAATACTTAGCCGGGTCTTCCCAGTCATTGCCCTCGTTAGGCTTGAATACCTTATCCTGCGTGTACAGCTTATGAAGGAAGTTAAGCGCTTCCATTGATGCCGGTGAATCAAAGACCGCCTTCTGAGTAGCTTCATCGTAGATTTTGCCGCCGTTGCTGGCGATCAGCAGCTCCGAGATCACATAATGGGCTCCGGCCAGACCGTACTGGTCCATCTTCCCGTCCCCGTTCTTGTCAATCGTCAGCTTCTTCGCCGCATCAAGCATCGTATTCCAGTTCCAGTTATCCTCATCCATCAGCTGCTGCGGGTCCTTCAGGCCCGCTTCCTTGAAAATACGCTTGTTGTAGAACACGCCGCTGTCGTTCGGGCTATACCAGCTCTCCAGGCCATAGACCTTGTCGCCGCCGAAGCGCATGGAATCAATCACACTCTGATCGATGAGTGAATCCTTCAGATAATCATCCAGCGGTGTCAGGAAGCCGCCATGCATCAGGCCCCAGATGAAGCCGTCAGGCAGCCGGACAATCTCGGCAAACGGATCGCTCGCCATAACGGAAGAGGACAGCTTCTCGGCGGTGGACCAATACTCTGTATTCAGGTATTTAATCTTGACGTTGTATTTCTCTTCCACCGCTTTGATCCGTTCGCGGGCAAGCTCATCTGCCTCTGAATCCCCGACAGGAGTGGCATCCCACCAGTGGGAGATGCGGATCTCCCGCCCGTTCAGATTAGCAGCCGGCGTTGCCGAAGGCGCTTCCGTTGCCGCTGCTGGCGTTTCACTGGCTGCCGGAGCCTGAGTCGCCTCCGCCGCCGGTGTTGTTGCCGGTTCAGACGCGTTATTCCCTCCGCTGCAACCGGTTACAAGTGTAACTACGGCTGTCAGCAGCATGAACCACGCCGAGCTTTTCTTCTTCAACTTTTTCACTGTTCGCCACGCTCCCCTAATTTCAGTGATGTTAAGCTAATCCAAGATTGAACTGATTCAAGATTAAACTGATTCAAGATTAAACTGATTCAAGCATGTCTGCGTCCGTCCCCCGCTCCCTTCCGATGTCATATTTATATAGTGGCGTATGCCAGCATATAAGCCCTTAAGACTACCCTTGAGATGATGAAAAGAAAACTTGGAAATAAATCAACTTGGATACGGTTATTGCCGCCCCCTAAGGGCGGTGCCGTATAAGCGAGAAAGATAAGGAGCATTGCATGGCCGAATCGTCCCTTTAAGGGCGGTGCTGCTCCAGAGGGAAGGATCAGGATTGTTGTACGGCCCCTGCCGTCCCATTAAGAGCGATACTGCTTCAGAGGGAAGGATCAGGATTGTTGTACGGCCCTTGCCGTCCCATTAAGAGCGATACTGCTTCAGAGGGAGTATCAGGAGCAACTGTGTACGGCCCTTGCCGTCCCTCTGAGGTCGGCACCTCTCTCGTGGGAAATATCAAGATGACTGGTGGGTTACGGCTGCGAATTCTTATACTTTTCAAATTATCAGTAAATTCGCAAAATCTCCTTGTCCCATATGTACCGCCAGAGTAACCGCTTACTCAAACTCTAAAAAATAATGAAATGGGTTTCATGAAATCCATTTCATTATAACTTCTGGTTATCCCCTGGTCAATCCTACTTTACACAAATTTCATGCTTCAATCCAAAAACTTTCCAGAATACAGGCCCCCTCGTGCTGACGCACTCCACATACGCCTGGAAAGTTCTTGACCGGCCCTGGATGAACATACTTGAATGCGTGCACAGCAGACTTGTCTGGTAAGCAGCTTCCGGCGGGTGATATTACTGGCTACTCTAAGATTATTCTGCGGAACTCTTCGGGCGTGCCGTGCTGTCCCGTACCACCAGCTTTGGCTGGAGCACCGTACGTTTCCTGGGATTTCCGCCGCTAATCAGCTCATGAAGCATCTCTACAGACAGTTCCCCCAGCTGGTTGGTGTTCTGCGACACGGTGGTCAGCTCCGGAATAACCGCTCTGGATAAGGGCGAATCGTCGAATCCGACGATCGACAGATCCTCCGGTATCTTCAGCCCATGCTGGGTAGCCGACTTCAACGCCCCGATGGCCGTAAAATCATTCACACACAGCACCGCTGTCGGCCGTTCCTCTTGCTCCAGCATCCGGTCCATCAGCGTCCGCCCGCCCTCGATCGAGAAGTCATGGAACATGACCCAATCCTTGCGCAGCGTAAGCCCCCGCTCCTTCAGCTTCATCCTCACGGACTTCAGCTTCACCTGGGTCGTGGAGGTCTCCTCCATTCCCCCAAGGAATCCGATTCTCCGGTGCCCCAGGTCCAGCAGATGCTGGGTAGCCAGCGCCGCCCCTTCTTCTTCATCGGTGTAAATGCGGTGCAGGCCGCTCCGGGGCAGATTGCCGTTGACCAGCACGATCGGCACATGCTTCGACAGCTCCACGACCTCCTGCGACAACGCTGGCGGGCACTGGTTCAGGTTAATTCTGCCGCCCAGGAAAATAATCCCGTCCACTCTTTTCTCCCGAAGGATGCTAAGGTACTCCGACTCGCGGCTATGCTCCCCCGCCGTATCGCAGAGGAAGAAGGTATAATGCTTCTCTCTGGCTACATTCTCGGCTCCCCAGAAGACCTCCGGGAAAAAGGGGTTGGTGATGTCAGGCAGAATCATGGCGATGGTGCCAGTCTCCTTCTTGAGCAGACTGCGGGCCAGCGCGTTCGGCTGAAACTGATGCTTCTCAATCACAGCCATGATGATCTCCCGGGTGCTCTCCTTGACCGGAGCTGTATTGTTGAGGACACGGGAGACTGTGGCTACGGACACCTGGGCCTCCTTGGCGATATCATATATGGTAATCGTCTTCATCCTTTACCTCCTTGGTCTCGCGTTCCTGGCTTATAGCAACTTACATCCGGGGCGGATGGGTGCGGGGGTTGGGGTGGGGATTGGGGTGGAGCGGGAGTTGGCAGGGGGGCAGGGCGTGGG
>NZ_ASPX01000015.1:0-30264 GCF_000517965.1 Paenibacillus sp. FSL R7-277 | reverse complement strand
AAAAAGCGAAATAAAGAGCATATCTACGACAAGTACCGATTTTATACGGAGGACTCCGGGATAAGGGGGTCGCACCGAGTGAGGCGGATGTAGGCGAAAAACCGAACACATTGGGCCAGCGGGGGTCGAGCGCGTCTGACACCCGCCCCATGTAAGCTATCGCTCCACGTTATTTTGCTTTTGACGCAAATTCTTCATGATATGTCAGGTTTTCTACTGAAATCTGTTTTATTCCTATAGGCAACTGCCAGACGCTGTAATATAATGTAATCACTTATATAAGCTTCGGCTATTCTTGGGGTTGGGGTGGGAACATTGACAGAAGCAGAGCCATCATTTGACCGTTTTTTTGACAGTATGGAATCCCTGGCGGATACGCTCAGCGAATCGCTCCAGTCCCAGGTTACGATTGAGGACAGCAATCATCATGTGATCGGGTACAGCTCCCATCAGACGGAGAGTGATCCGGCGCGGATCTCGACCATCATTGGCAAAAAGGTGCCCAGCACGGTCATTATCGGTCTACGCAAAAAGGGAGTTATGCATGAGCTGGAGAGCAGCATTCATCCGATCCGCATCCCTGCGGTAATGGAGGTCGGGCTTGGCCCGCGGCTGGCCATGTGCATCAAGCACCAGCAGGAGATTCTGGGCTATATCTGGGTGGTAGACCGGGGGAATCTTACCGAAGGGCATGCGGAGCGTATCGTGGAGAAGGCTGCCGGGATTGCCGGACGTCATCTGCTGAAGCAGCGCGGCTGGAAGACGAAGCAGGAGAAGACGTTCGAGGACTTCTTTTGGAAGCTGCTGACCTCGCATTATGAGAGTGAGCCGCGAATCCGCCAGGAGGCAGAGGCCGGGGCGATTCTGCTGCCGGAGCGTTATTATATCGGGGTGCTGGAGAGCAGCAGGCCGGTTGATGAGCATTTTTTGCAGAAATTCCGCAGGGTGATGGCTACCTATACCGGGCAGCGGCTGCTTTTTCAGACCGCCGAGCAGAACCGGCTAATTATTCTTTTCTCCTTTATATTTCCGGTGGAAGGGACCGGACGTCTGTCTTCGTTCCTGCACAAGCTGCTCGGGGAGCTGGGCCAGAGCGAAGGCGGCAGGCTTACGGCAGGGTGCAGCCCTGAATACCGCGAATATACCTCCGCCGCTGAAGCGTACCGCGAAGCGCTGCAGATTCTGGAGTTGAAGAAGCTGCTGCCTTATCATACCCGTGAGCTGCTGCTCTATGAAGAGATCGGGTTCTGGGCGTACCTTCCGGCGATTCTGGAACAGAAACGGAGCCGCCCGCGCCGGAGCCTGCTGCTCTATCCTTTGAAGGAGCATGACCGTGAGCATAAGAGCGATCTCCTGAAAACCCTCGCCGTATATTTGTCGCTGGACGGGAATTTGAAGGAATCGGCCGCTTTTCTGCATATTCATACCAATACCTTAATGTACCGCCTGAACCGGATCACCGAGATTACAGGCAGGAGCCTCAAGGAGACCGACTACCGTACCTCCATCTACCTGGATCTTCTGACCGAGGAGACCGCGCAGGTAAATCTATGGTTCCAGGAGGCTGCCGGGTCCACAGAGTAGCTAATGTTTTCGGGCGATCCGAAAGGCATTGGTAGCCGCTTCAAAGCCGATTTGAGGATAGAACGTTAAAGCTTCCTCAGAAGACAAGAGTACGATGGCTACTTGATCTCCCAAGGTCTGCTGAAGGAGTTCTACCAGGTCTTTGCCTATATTTTGCTTCTGATACTCTTTGATGACAGCCAAGTCTGAGAGGTAACAGCAGTAACAATAGTCTGTGATGGCCCGTGCTAAGCCTACTACACGCTCACCGTCCCAGCAGCTGATAATGCCTCCGTGTATATTAATTTTTCTGAATAATACTGAATTAATATAGAGAGTCTGCCTTTCAACTGGGTAGGCTTTTTATATTTTTTATTATTTTTTAAGTTCTGGTTGTAATCCATCTGTGTAAATTACCTTATATAGTGAGGGCATCTGTTCTGAGCCTATCTGCTAACTAGAGGGAGCGTGACATCAATGAAGAAAGTGCTATATGTACCATTGGATGATCGGCCTGTTAATCTGGATGATGTGATTGTGCAGGGGAGATCGGCGGGCATTGATGTGATCACACCGGATGTAACGGATCTTAAGAATCGCCTGGATTCGCAAAAGACAGCATCGGGCACAACCCTGCTGACCACCTCCTCACCGGCCTACGGAGATACCGCCAAGATCCGGCAATGGATTCTGGATCATGCGGCGTCGTCCGTGGACGGTTTTATTCTCTCGGCGGACATGCTGGCCTACGGGGGGCTGATTGGCAGCCGCCGTCTCCGGGCGCATGCGGGTGGTGTCTACCCGGCGTATGACGCTGCAACTACAGACTTGCTGGACGTCATCCGTGAAGTGAAGCAAGCCTGCCCGGACAAGCCGGTGTATGTAATGGATACAATTATGAGGCTGGCCACCACCTCTTTTGCGGAAGGGCTGGACCTCGCGGCCTATACGGAGTCCCGCAACTTCATGCTTCAGCCGCGCAGGAGCTTCACACAGTTCGAAGATATTCTCAGTGGGTATAACCTGTCCCCGACTGGCGACTATGGCAGTACGGCTACTTTTGATAAAGAGCAGTATTACAATACCAGAGCGCATAAGTTCAAGACGAACCGCTATATTCTGGAGGTGCTGGCGCAGGAAGGCTCTATTGATTTCTTTGCAGTCGGTGTGGATGATGCCAATACCCAGGGCGTGCAGATTAACGAGATTCACTATATGGAAGCAGGCATTAATGAATGGCTGGGCGGGACCCAGGGGCAAAATCCGGACCGGGCCGTCATTCTCCCGGATGCAGACGGACTGGGACAGTCCTTACTGGCGCGGATGGCGAATCAGCTCTACCGGAACGGAGCCACAACCAGGTATACCGTTGAATATTTCGGACCGCATGGCTCTACCCTTACGAGTCCGTATGAATATATGGATGTGCATCAGAACATCCTGCGCCATCTGGATATTGTAGGGGGTGAGGCGGTAGGCGATGCCCGTGAGGTGGAGATTATTGCGATTACTGCAGCGGATCAGGTGCTGGCTGCGGTTAACCGTATCGAGGATAACGATTCCCGCCTCGTCCCTTCGGTAGTGATTGACTGTGTCGGCGCAGGTGCAGCAGATGCAAGTATAACTGAGGCTCTTCTGGGCAGCAGGCATACTGGCGCGCTATTAGGATATAGCGGCTGGAATACGCCGGGGAACAAAATCGGCCTCGCACTGGGCATGGCCCAGGCCCGATATGCTTATATCGTTACAGAGAGCGATGCGGCGGCGCTGGATCTTGCGGTTAACGCTCACGGCTCGCTGCTGTTCAAGCGCTTCCTGAAGGATTACTTCTACAAAAGGCTTGCGATTGGTGAAATCCGGACGTACTCCAGAGCCCATTCGCTCTATGAGAATGTTGCAACGTTTACAGATCAGAACATGTTGTTGTTCAATAGCCCGGAGGATTACGCTCATCTCGAGGCCCTGCTGAGAGAGCGGATGCAGACACACACGGCCACGCTTGCCGGGACGGGCGCCTTCCTGATCGGAAGTGCTGAACCGGCGTGCAGTATCCGGCACATTAACGGGGGCAGTTGGGTCTTCTCCGAATACGCCAGTGCAGTACTTCCATACGATGATCCCGATTATATTTGGGGCCGTGCCTTTGAGATTACTTTGAATCCTCATGTCACGTTAGAATAATAGGTGTTTCTGACCGGCAGCTCTCCGTGGATAGATTACGGGGGGCTGTTTACGCACCAATAGGAGGCCCGACACGTACAATAACCTATATTTCATGGCAAGAAGACGAAAGGGGGAAGCAGAATGGGGTATGGATACGCGGCTCCGGCAGATCCGGCATTTGAGAGCAGAATGCGGGGGGAGATTATTGCGGCAGCCCGGGCAATGAATGTAGGGGGGACAGATTTCTCGACCTTCGAGAATTCCCGCTGCAATCCGAGGTATTGGACCCGTACAGGGGGCGGTGGATTTGAGCTGAATGCAAATGTCACTCCTTCGGCGGCGATTAATGATATTTTTGTGAATGGACAGCTGTATGCCTTTGAATGTGCTATGGCGATGGTGATGATTCTCTATAAAGCGACCATCAACATGATCGGAGAGGCGGCCTTCAACCGTAATTTCACCGGCCTGTACCTGTGGGACTGGAACTATGACAGCAATCTGAAGCTGATTACCACGTTCAACCGGAATGAGCTGCAGCCGGGCGATGTGGTCTATTTCAAGAATCCCGACCATGATCCGGCTAAGCCGGAATGGCAGGGGGAGAACGCGATTATGTTGTCCAGAGACAGCTACTACGGACACGGGCTCGGGATTAAGAATGCCACTCAGATGATAACCTCGCTCAACAGGGAGCGGGTGCCGGGCAGCCGGACGTCTGCCTATCTGGCGGATGAGGGGCTTCACCCGGATTTTGCCTATATTGCTTCTCTCGGCAACTCACGACTGAGCCCGCCGATCTCCGCCAAAGTGAATGTAAAAACGGCCATCTTCTCCAGAATAGGTACGAAATCCTATATTGTCCGCTAGAGCGGCAGCGGTCTAATCCTTGGCCGAACGGAACTTGAGCGGGTGCAGGCCGGTGGTTTTTTTGAAAACAGTACTGAAATAATGGGGATTCTCATAGCCGACCCGCTCTGAGATCTCCATGACCTTCAGGTCCGTGGTCAGCAGCAGCTCCTTCGCCTTGCCTATGCGGATCTGGGTGATATAGTCGGTAATGGTTCTGCCGGTCTCCTTCTTGAATAGCAGGCTGATGTAGTTAGGTGTCAGAAACACCTCCTCGGCAATCCTGGACACGGACAGCTCCGAGGCGTATCCCTCCTGAACGATGGTGCAGATGCTGCTGACGATCCGGCTGTTCCTGGAGGTGTTCTTGCCTGCTACATAAGCGCTTAAGTCATGCAGGAGCGACAGCATATACGCCTTAAGGCCGGTGATCGTGGTCTGCTGGTACAGCTTATCCATGATGCTAATCCGGTCGCTTAGCACCTGCTCGATATCCTCATCTATCTCATACAGGGCTCTGGCGGAGGTGAAAATCATCTCTGCGCAGATACTCTGCACGTATTCAATTCTATGCTTGGGACCGGCCAGTCCATTGAACAGCTGCTCCAGCAGCCGGGTGACGGTGTCTGTATGTCCTGCCTTCAATTCATTCATCAGCCGGGCCTGGAGTTTATAGATAAAGGTGCTCTGCAGCTTCTCCGTGTCGGGCTGGATATCATTAATGTAGAGGACGGAGGCAGGCCCGGTATAGAATTTGTACACCAGCGCAGCCAGCGCATCCTTATAGGAATCCTCAAGCTGGCCCGCCAGCGGACAAGCCCGCCCGATGCCGACGGAGGCATCCAGCCGCAGATACTTCTGAATATTAGCGATGATTTGTTCGCAGGTCTCGGAGATGGAGTGGGACGGAGGTGTCTGCGGGGTGCAGATCACCATAATGAATTCGTTCTCGCTGGCTACGAAGCTGATGGCGCAGGGGTGGCTGTCCAGGCTCTCCTGAATGATATTTTGGATGGAAAAGTAGAGCAGCTGCTTATGCTCCTCTGAGTATTTATCCACCGCGCTCCGGTATTCATCCAGCTGGAGTACACAGACGCTGAGAAGCGTCCCCTGCTGGAAGGGCAGGTCGAAATACTGTATCTTCTGCCAGATCTCCTCCTCCCTGCGGTAGAGGCCGGCAATCAGATTCTGGAGGAATTTCTCCCGCAGCAGCGGCATACTGTCTTGAAGCTGCTGCTTAAGCTGCTCCAGATCCAGCTGCTGCTCGTGTTCCTCTGTCAGCTTGGCCACCGCCTGGCGGAAGACACTGCGGATCTCGGGCAGCTTGACCGGCTTCAGAATATATCCCTCGGCGTTCACCTTCAGCGCCTCCCGGGCGTAGGAGAAGTCCTGGGCGCCGCTGATAATAATAATCCGGGCCCTGCAGCCTGCCTCCCGCAGCTTCTCTGCTAACTCAAGCCCCCCCATTAGCGGCATCATAATGTCGGTGAACAGGATGTCCGGCTGGAGCTTCAGGCATAATTCGTAGGCCTCCAGCCCGTCCGAGGCTTCCCCGATAATCTCAATCCCGAACTCTTCCTGCCAATCGAACACACGGATCAGACTGCTGCGGATAAACGGCTCGTCATCTGCTATGATCATCGTTAACATCTTCATTCACCTCATTCCAAGTAGTGACCACCGGGAACCGGATGACAGCCAGCAGACCGCAGCCGTCTTCGGTATTGTCGTAATAACGGATGCCGTAGGACTCTCCAAAAAACTGCCGGATCCGCATATGCACATTGCGGATGCCGTAAGACTGGCTGCCCGGCTGCGGGTCTGCCAGCAGCTGGTTCAGCCGTGCGGGATCGGCGCCTATTCCATCGTCGAACACGGAGATGCTAAGCAGCTCCTGCGTCTGCTCTACCCGGATGCGGATCGTGCCTGTTCCCCGCCGCCGCTGGATGCCGTGAATCAGGGCATTCTCCACCAGCGGCTGGAGACTAAGCTTCACCACCAGACATTCCTCTGCGAGCGCCCGGTCCGTCTCCTCCAGCTCATAGTGAAGCCGGTCCTGGAAGCGGAACTGCTGAATCTGCAGATAGCTCTCGACCTGCCGCAGCTCATCGCGGAGCGGGATAATATTGCGGCCCTTGCTCAGGCTGTACCGGAAGAAATCCGAGAGCGAGGTGACCATGCTGCTGATCTCGGGAATATCGTGGTTAATGGCAATCCAGTTAATGGAGTCCAGGGTATTGTAGAGAAAATGCGGATTGATCTGGGCCTGGAGCATTTGCAGCTCGGCTTCCTTTTTGCGCAGCTCGGTGACGTAGAGCTTGTCGATCAGCGCCTTAATCTGCTGGAGCAGCTTGTTGTAGCGGTTGAATAAATAGGAGAATTCGTCCTTGCGCCGGTAACGGATGGGGATATTGAAGTTCCCGCTCTCGGCATGCGACATTGACTGGATGAACTTGCGGATCGGAGCGGAGATATTCTCGGACAGCAGCAGGGCCATCAGGAAGGAGATGAGCATGCAGATGACAATTACGGCATACATCACCCGGCGGAAGGAGACCAGCTCCCCATTCAGCTCACGGACAGGCGAGAAGGACAGGATGGTCCAGCCGGTATTCTCCAGCGTCTTGTACGAGACGAGCATCTCCTCGCTGCCGACAGAGTGGCGGAAGGAATGCAGTCCGGATGAGTGGTCTGGAGAGAGAGGGTTGCTGGTACTGCCAGCAGGGCCTATAGTCAAGCTAAGCTTGCTGTAATAATCCTGAGCGGCGATATTCTGGCCGATGAGTGACGGCTCGGGGCTGATGGCGATCGTTCCGGCTCTGTCTGCGATATAGACCTTGCTGCCGGGGGTAGGCTTATAATGCTCCAGCAGCGTGCCGAATTCGGCTACCGGGATATCAAGGGTGAGCAGTCCGACATAGGGCAGCTGTGCATGCCGGATACCGAACAGGCGCTTCGCGAATTTGAGGGTGAATCTGGAATCCAGTGAGCTAAGGCCCACCACGGCAAAATCGGCTTTGGCCGGAATGCTTAAATACCAGGGCTTCAAGGTAATAAGATCGATATTGAATACACGCCGTGAGAAATTATATTGGGTATATTCCGGCCGGTTCAGCATATAGAGCATAGGGACGAAGCTGTTGCCGGAGGTCCCGTTCGCGGGGAAATCCTCAAGGATTTTGCTAAGGGCGGCCAGCTCATTAATGATTCCGGTGCTGTCTGCGGGCCGGTTGGAGGAGATGAGGTCAGCGAATTCAGAATTCAGGTACAACGCGGTCATGGATTGATTGGCGGCTTCGAACCGCCGGGCCAGATTATCCTGAACCAGATTGAAGTTATTCTCAATCGATGTATTCATATTCCGGGTAATGATCCCGGCGGATTTGTTATAGATGGTGACCGAGATGATCGTGGTCGGGAGAAGAACGAGGAAGAGAAAGTAGAGGATCAGCCGGCTGCGGATGCTGAAGTTATACAGGAAGAGAGCCTTCGACAACGAATCGTAATATTTCTTCATCGGAGTCCTCCTTCAGCAAGTCAATAACTGGTATACATTGTAAAACGCGTGAAGTCAGGATGTCAACGCAGGAGGTGCGGTGTGAAAAGGTTACTGTTCTATCTTATTGCCATCTTAGGGTGCGGGCTGGCTATCTACACTTTTGTCTATGACCGCCCGCTGCTGCCGGACCTCACTCAAGGCGAGAAGGCCCTGCCGGAGGCGCAGACCACCCGGGTGAGGGTCGCCCTGTCTGACTGGACGGAGAACCTGGAAGTGAAGAATGCCATCAGCCATTATAATAAAACGAATCCCGATCAGATTGAGATCGTAGTGATGAACCTTGCTACAGACGCCTACGACGATACCTTAAATATGCTGATGACCTCCGGGCAGGGGCCGGATGTGTTCAGTGTCGATAACGCCTGGCTGGCCACTTACGTCAACAAGGGGTATCTTGCTAATCTGTCTGCTGATCTGGATGCCGGATGGCTGTTGCGTTTTCCGGTATGGGCCAGGAAGTACGCGTCCGGCCCGTTGTTCAAGGGCGGAATCTACTTCATGCCCTCCAGTATTGATACCGTGCGTCTGATCTACAATAAACAATTGTTCCGGACCGCCGGACTTGACCCGGAGCAGCCTCCGCTTACCTTCGCTGCACTGGAGCAGGCTGCCCTGCAGATCAGCCGGGCCGGAGCATTGGTCAATAAATACGGCTTCGCGTTGCCCGCCGGGGATAGCCGGGCCAGTCTCCAGGCCGGACTGGAGCTATCGAATACCTACAGCGGTTATTATCTGTATGATTACCGGTCGGGCCGTTATGACCTGAGTGTGTATGCCCCTTGGCTGCAAATGGTACGGGAGATGAAGCAGCAGGGCAGCCTCTACCCGGGGGAGACGCTGCTGAAGCTGAGCAGTGCGCTCCGGCAGTTCGCGGACGGCAATATTGGCATGATGTATGTTACCAGCAAAGATTATGTCAAGCTGCAGGAGTATATGCCTAAGGATGACTGGGGAGTGGCGCTCCCTCCGGCAGCGGAGCTGTCACGGCGCGGTGCCGGGGCCCTGATGATGGTCCCCCAAGCTCCGCTGGTGGTGAACAGTGCGGCGCAGAGCCGGGAGGCTGCGGTGAAGGTCTGGCGTTTTCTTCAATCGAAGGAGTTCCTGGGCATGCTGTATCAGCAGGCGCTCGCCCTCCCGGTGACAGACGGGATTATGGATAAGCCGGGTGCTTCACGCGGGCTACGCCACTTCAGGGAATTCTATCCAACCGCAGCAGAATCGATCTATCCGCTATCCCCGCAGATCATGGACCAGTATGATCCGAATACGGTATCCATGGAGCCGCGTTATTCAGGCGACCGTCCAAGAATGCAGCTGTATCTGCGGATCATCGCGGGGGACATTCCGCTGGACCAGGGACTGGGCAGCGAGAGTGAGCGGCTGAATCAGATGCTGGACATTGCAGCTACCGGGTATTCTTTTCGGCGTGAGGAATATATCTATCCGCAGTTCGATCCCCGCGCCCCGTTATTGGGGGAGAGCCTGCAAAACCGTTCAAGCAGCGGACGGGAATAGAATAGGCTTCTATTCAGGGACCTTTCCAGGCCATTGCGGCTGAGGAGAGGGCCCTTTTGTGTTGTCTCCTATTTATATGGGATGCCTGCCGGAATCTAGCTCTACTGCACACACCGTGCCGGAATCGCAGAATATTACTATATTGATCCATCTTTCTGCTGCTAGCTTCTATGTAGTCAAAAGATAGATTAAGCGAGGAAAGGAGAATCTATCAGGACAATACAAATCTGTCGTTAAAGGAGACTGGGAAATGACTCTACTATCCACAGGACCACTGGAAAATAATGCAGTAGGAGGGGTAAGACCCACCACACAGGTTACGGTCAGAATTGATAACCGCAGCAGCATTTCAGCTTATACAGTATTGGTACAAGGGTATTACATGCTCGGAGGCATTAGAAATCTGTATGTCAGCCAAACGCTGGATGTGGCTGCCAACGAAGCGATAACAAACACTTATTATGCGGATCTGGACGCTTTTGAATTTCTGTTTGTCACGTCTGCCATGACGGATGACCCCATCCAGATTTCGGTGTGGGGCAAGAGCAGCACCGGCCAGCTCGTCACTGCCCACCGGCTGGTCTCGGCTGAACTGCTGGGCGATACTGGTGTAACGGGGGCCACTGGGGCGACTGGAGCAACCGGCGTGACGGGCCCGACAGGCGCAACGGGCGCGGGAGTGACTGGGGCGACCGGGGCAGGGGCGACTGGAGCGACCGGGGCAGGGGTGACCGGTGCGACCGGCGTGACAGGTCCGACAGGTGCAACTGGCGCAGGAGTGACGGGGGCGACTGGAGCAACGGGAGTAGGAGTGACCGGAGCGACCGGGGCAACAGGCGTGGGAGTGACCGGAGCGACCGGGGCAACGGGAGTAGGCGTGACCGGAGCGACCGGGGCAACGGGCGTAGGCGTGACCGGAGCGACAGGAGCAACGGGCATAGGAGTGACCGGAGCGACCGGAGCAACGGGCGTAGGAGTGACCGGGGCGACCGGGGCAACGGGCGTAGGAGAGACCGGAGCGACCGGGGCAACGGGAGTGGGAGTGACCGGAGCGACTGGAGCAACAGGCGTGGGAGAGACTGGAGCGACCGGGGCAACGGGAGTAGGAGTGACTGGAGCGACCGGGGCAACAGGCGTAGGAGCGACCGGGGCGACTGGAATAGGAGTGACCGGGGCGACCGGGGCAACGGGCGTAGGCGTGACCGGAGCGACCGGAGCAACGGGCGTAGGAGTGACCGGAGCGACCGGGGCAACGGGAGTAGGCGTGACGGGGGCGACCGGGGCAACGGGAGTAGGCGTGACCGGAGCGACCGGAGCAACGGGCGTGGGCGTGACCGGAGCGACCGGGGCAACGGGAGTAGGAGCGACCGGGGCGACTGGAATAGGAGTGACCGGGGCGACCGGGGCAACGGGAGTAGGTGTGACCGGAGCGACCGGAGCAACGGGAGTGGGAGTGACCGGAGCGACCGGGGCAACGGGAGTGGGAGTGACCGGAGCGACAGGTGCAACGGGCGCAGGAGTGACTGGAGCGACCGGGGCAACAGGCGTGGGAGTGACCGGAGCGACAGGTGCAACGGGCGCAGGAGTGACTGGAGCGACCGGGGCAACGGGAGTGGGAGTGACCGGAGCGACTGGAGCAACAGGCGTGGGAGAGACCGGAGCGACCGGGGCGACTGGAGCAGGAGTGACCGGAGCGACCGGGGCGACTGGAGCAGGAGTGACCGGGGCGACCGGGGCAACGGGCGTAGGTGTGACCGGAGCGACCGGAGCAACGGGCGTAGGAGTGACCGGAGCGACCGGGGCAACGGGAGTGACCGGAGAGACTGGAGCGACCGGGGCAACGGGCGTAGGAGTGACCGGGGCGACCGGGGCAACGGGCGTGGGGTTGACCGGGGCAACCGGCCCGAATTTGGCAACGGAAGGGTTCTCCGCATTCCTGCCGACGTTCTCGGTCTCGACCAGTACTCAGCTTACCGGCTGGACTGTAACTTCGCCTTACTATGACAGTGCGACATTTAATGAGACTACAGGCAACTACACGATTCCGGTATCCGGCAGATATTCGTTTGAGGCAACCATTAACTACAGCACTACGGCTGCCATCTCGGTTGCATTGGGAGCGGGAATTGATCCGGCTTTTGTAGTGCGGAGAACATCCCCGACAGTAACGGATCTGGTAACCGGATTGTTCCCGCTGCTGAATGTTAACATTGCGCTTCTGCTGTCTCTGCGGACGATCCTGGGTAATGGTACAGTAACATTGACAGGTGAAGTTGAACTGACGGCAGGCGATGTGATCGGCCTCTTCTATGTATCAGATGGATTGACCGTGCCGTTAGATCTTGGAGGTGTCTCTTCGGGTGTTGTATGGTCTGTGCACAGACTGACTTAACCGCTGCAGACTAGTTTAGACCCACAAGCTTCAGCTAAAAGAGCGTTCCACAGCGGTCATCGTGGAGCGCCTTTTTGCATTTTGTCCCTTCGGCTTCACTGCCTTCCGCAAATGGATTCTGGTACGAAAAGCAGTTGGATTTTCAGCACTTACTCATGGACAGAAGCCTTCTTGTAGGGAAGCAGTTGGAGAAACAGCACTTAAAATACAGCCCAAATAGCAGAGTATAGGAAATACATAAAATTAAATGACGTTTATCCAACTAAAACCCGACGGTGATCCAAAACATCCAAATTAAGATGCGTTTATCCAACTAATTTACTCCAAACTCTGTAGGATTTTGAACTTTTATTATAGATGGCCTTATTTAGCATGGAGCCGCCTGCGGGTACACTTAAGTCAGGGAAGAGAGGGACTGCTGAAGGAACACAGGAGGTGGAAGACAATGGTTATGAAGACGAAAAAGAGACACGGGCTGAAGCATCTGCTGAAGCATAAGGTGCTGCTGCTGATGCTGCTGCCGGGCGTAGTATTTTTGCTGATCAACAACTATCTGCCGATGTTCGGAATTGTGATTGCGTTTAAGAATATCAACTATGTGGACGGGATTTTCGGCAGTCCGTGGGTCGGGCTGGATAACTTCAAATTCCTCTTCGCCACCTCGGATGCCTGGATTATCACGCGCAATACGGTGCTCTACAACTTCGTGTTCATTGTGCTTAATCTGGTCTTCGCCGTATCCATCGCGGTTGCCCTGAATGAGCTGAGGAACAAGCTGGCCGCCAAATTCTATCAGAGCATCATGTTCTTCCCCTACTTCCTGTCGATGGTGGTGGTGAGCTATCTGGTGTTCGCTTTTCTAAATGTTGAATACGGTTTCATCAATAAAGGAGTCTTCGCCCTGTTCGGGCTGGATGAGCTGAACTGGTATTCGGAGGCGAAGTACTGGCCGTTCATTTTGCCGCTGATTAATCTCTGGAAAGGGGTGGGCTATGGCTGTGTCATCTATCTGGCGGCGATTATCGGCATTGACAACGAGTACTATGAAGCGGCCCTGATCGACGGTGCCAGCAAGTGGAAGCAGATTCTGCATATCACGATTCCGCTCATCCGGCCGGTCATTATTATTACAACGATTCTGGCGATCGGCGGCATCTTCCGCTCCGACTTCGGGCTGTTCTACCAGACCACACTGAACTCCGGGGCGCTGTACCCGACTACACTGGTCATCGACACCTACGTCTATAACGCGCTGATTAACATGGGTAACCTGGGGATGTCCGCAGCGGCCGGATTATACCAATCGGTGGTCGGCTTTTTCCTGGTCCTCGGCTCGAACTGGATCGTGCGTAAGGTTGACAAGGATCAGGCGGTTTTCTAGCTAAAAGTCTGGCAGCGCACGTACCCTGTAGAAGGAGTGGAAATCCGTGGCTAATAACGAAATATCCCGCTTCACTAATGTTCTCCTCCATATTATTTTTATCATCCTGTCCCTGGCCTGCCTGCTGCCAATTGTACTGGTCTTCATGATCTCTATTACCGATTACGATTACATCGTCCGTAATGGCTATCAATTCATTCCGGAGAAGCTCAGCCTGGAGGCTTACGCCTATATATTCAAGGATTATAGTGTGGTGTTGCGGGCCTATGGCGTGTCCTTCTTCGTCACCATCACCGGAACGCTGGTCAGCGTGTTCATCTCTTCCCTGTATGCGTATCCGATATCGCGGGCGGATTTCCGGTACCGGGGGGTGTTCGCTTTCCTGATCTTTTTCACCATGCTGTTCGGCGGCGGGCTGGTACCGTGGTATATGGTCTACACCCAGGTGCTCGACCTCAAGAACTCCATCTGGGCGCTGGTTGTGCCGATGCTGCTGTCCCCGTTCAATGTGCTGATTATGAAGACGTACTTCCAGATGAGCGTGCCGCCTGCGCTGATTGAAGCCTCTACGATTGACGGAGCGGGGGAGCTAAGGACGTTCTTCCGGATTGTTTTCCCGCTGTCTTTGCCGGTCTTCGCGACCATTGGGCTGTTCAATACGCTGCATTACTGGAATGACTGGTTTAACAGCATGATTTTCATTACCGACACAGACCTCTATTCCCTCCAATATCTCATGTACAAAATGATCTCCCAGGCAGACTACCTGAGCCGCAACGGGGCACTTATTCAAGGCTCGGCCACCGAGCTGGCCAAATTGCCGGGGGAAACGATCCGTATGGCGATGGCGCTGATCGGCATCGGGCCGATTGTGCTGGCCTATCCGTTCTTCCAGCGGTATTTCATCAAAGGACTGACGCTCGGCTCTATCAAAGGCTAACCTCGGAACCTACCGATTAGCATATATCTGTTCCATCAAGGGGAGGAAAAAAGTATGGCAGGTAAAAAAGTCACAGGTCTGCTGCTGTCGCTTGTGCTGATAGCCGGATTCACCCTGGCCGGATGTGCGGGGAACAATGGCAATACAGCGGCGCCTACAGAGAAAACGGGGGAAAGCACCACAGCTCCGGCGGCAACGAAGGAAGCGACAGGAACGGAAGCGGCTGGAACGGAGGCGCCGGGTGCGCTTGCGCCGGTGGAGCTGTCCCTGTATCTGCCCGGCGGACCGGATAAGGATGTGGCGTCCGTAGAGCAGGAGATCAACGCCTACCTGAAGGATAAAATCAACGCCACCCTCAAGATCAACCAGCTAAGCTGGGATAAACCGGCCGACAAGGTCAATCTGATGATCCAGTCCGGCGAGGTGTTCGATATGGTCTATACCTGGAACTTCATGACCAACGCCGCGAAGGGGGCGTATCTGCCGCTGGAGGAGCTGCTGGACACCTATGCCAAGGAGACGAAGGCACAGATTAATCCGGCTTACCTGCAGGCAGCTACCGTCAACGGACATTTGTATGCGGTTCCAACTGAGAAGGAGTTGGGGCAGTCGGTCGGGTTTGCTTTTGACAAGGCGATTGTGGATAAATACGGCTTCGATGTGAACAGCCTCCAGAAGCTGGAGGATATTGAACCGATGCTGAAGACGATTAAGGAGAAGGAGCCAGCCCTCTCTCCGCTGTTCATGAACCATACCGACAGCCTGCACTGGTTCACCGCGTATCCTGACAGCGAGGATCTGGACGGCAGCAATGATATCCCGACCCTGCTTGATTACAAGACGATGAAGGTGTTCAACGAATACGACACACCGGCAATGACGGAGCGGCTGAAGCTGATCCGCAGCTGGTATGAAGCGGGCTATATCAACAAGAACGGCGCCACCGACAAGACCGAGCTGAAGGATGCGGTCAAAAGCGGCAAAGCCTGGTTCGTCTACGGTAACATGAATCCGACCTCCACCAATGACTGGACCCGGCTCGCCGAGAAGCCGATGATCATCAAGACGCTGCTGCCTGTTCAGGTCAGCACCAAGAGTCTGCAAGGCTCCATGCTCGCCATCTCCAGAACCTCGAAGAACCCCGAGCGGGCCATGATGTTCATGAACCTGATTCACACCGATCCGGTGCTCTACAACCTGCTGACCTTCGGCATTGAGGGTAAGCACTATAAGAAGCTGGAGAACAATACCGTGGAGTTCATTGCGGACAGCGGCTACAACTCCGTATCCTCCTGGATGATCGGCAATGTACTGCTGAACTACCTGAATAAGGATGAGGATCCGAAGCGCGTGCAGCTCTATACGGACTGGAATAAGAACGCCACCGTGTCGCCGGTGATCGGATTTGTCTTCGATTCGACCAAGGTGCAGTCACAGATTGGTGCCCTGATCAATATCACGAAGCAGTATAAGAACACCCTGTTCTCCGGGGAAAAGGACCCTGAACCGGTCCTGAAGGAGATGAACAGCAAGCTGAAGGCCGCAGGCCTGGACGCTGTGATTACGGAAATTCAGAGTCAGCTCGACGCTTTTCTGGCCGCCAAATAAGCAGTAGAGGCCATAGCACGCCCGGTACCCGGCAGCAAGCAGTCATAGCGGCCGCCTGCGGCAGGTACCGGGTATTCTCTTTCGCTAATCCAGCCTTTGGGGAGCCCCTATCTGATCAAGAGAGGGTGTTACTATGCGAATTCAGAGAATCACAGGCAAATTGCTCATTGCAGCTCTGGTATGGATGTCCGCCTCATTGCCCGGAGTACAGATCAGCTCCGCCGAAATGCCGCCTGCACAGGCGGTTATTGAAGACAGCGAATCCGCTGCGGTGTTCCCGCCTCCGGGGTCTGCGGCTGAACCGTTACCTGAGAGTACACTCATTGCAGCCAGTACAGTCACAGAGGATACCTACCAGCCGTCTCCGCTGCTCTGGCAGGTGGGCGAGCAGGATAACAGCTCCGCAGAATTTACAGTGTATCAGGATGTGTACAGTGAGAATATTACCCTCCCCGTCAATCCCCTGAACTGGAATACGATCTCCCGCGGCATGAAGCTGGACCGCAATGCGGCGATGGAGCTAAGCTTCAATCTTACGGAAGTCCCCCTCTATGGTGTGGAGTTCAGCTTCAAGGTACTGGATGCAAGCACCGCAATTCCGCAGCTGGCCGTATTCACCAATGGCAGCTTCAGCGGGCTGATTCAGATTACCGGGCTGAACGACGGAGAGACCCCCCTTACTAATACATGGAAAGAAACCTATAGACTCTATATTCCCTCAGAACAGCTGAAGACCGGCAGCAATAAGCTGAAGCTGACCGTGGACCGCGGGCTATACGCTGATCCGCAGTCGCCAGGATATGACGGTGACAAGTATCTGTGGTTCGAATGGGATTATCTCAGGCTGGAATCATTGACTGAGCCGGCTGCCGAGCCTATCCACGGACGGTATGTCCACCTGGGAAGCACGATTGCCGCCTCGACCTTCCGGTATGACGAGCATGCGATCCGCCATCTGGCCCCGATGGCCAAGTGGCTGGGCATTGCCTATAGCGGCAACTGGATGCGCACCTCCTTCTGGTCCGATACCAGCGCAGGCTGGGACCCGCAGGGCCGCAAGTATCTGGAGACGCTGCGCGACCTCAACCTTGCGCCAATGGTTAATATCATCGGCGGCAACTGGAAGACTAACAGCGAGCTGGCAGCAGGGACGATCAGCTCTGCGCTGAGGAGCTATTACAGCGGATTTGTCAGCAAATTCGGTGGTCTGTACCAGTATGCCGAGACAGGCAATGAGCCGGGATTGTTCGGCTGGGCACAGAAGGCGGTGCTGGCGCTTCATGAAATGATGGACGAGGAGAGGCAGACGAACAGCCAGCCTTACTTGAAAATTGTTGCTCCCGGGTGGGCCTACTGGCCGTATAACGGCACCCCAGACGGCTGGGAACGGGATGCTGCCCAGCGTGCGCCGATTGAAGCGCTGTCGGATGTGACCAACGGACACAGCTATGGCGGGACCGGCGTCCAGCCGTTGCCGGGCGGAAGCCTGTATGAGAATCTGCGGGTGTACAGTGATTCAGAGGAAGGCTTCGGCAAAGAGATGGCCATGAGCGAGACCGGCAGCAACGACAATCATTCCGACAATACGAAATACGGGACGTATGCTTACAGGTTCGCTTCTGCTTTTGACCGGGAGCTGCGGGGGAATATCGGTTATGCTGACCATATTATGCAGCACGCGGCCTTCTTCAATGACGGGACGGAGTTTGGCCTGTTCAATTCAGCGATCAACTGGAACACACACCGTTATGAGGATACAGCAGCGGTCCCGGCTAATATCAATGAATCCGGGGAGACCCGGCTGAAGACGTTCCGCAGATTGGCCGCCGCTTACGCCACCCATGGAAGCCCGCTGGGCTACGAGGTACTGAATGCAGCTGAACTGACCGGGCTGAAGGCGTATTTCCGCGCAGTGGATACCTCGGCGCTGGGGACTACAGCCATCGGGGCTTCGTCCGATAAAATCCTGCTGAACTTCGTGAATTTCGAGAAGACGCCGGTCACGATGCAGGTCCGGGTTGCTATGCCGTCCAGCGGGGTGTATTCCGGGGAGCGGTTCGGTCCAGGGGAGACGTACGCCGCCGCCTACTCCCGGGTGGAGCTTACGGCAGATCCCTACCTTACCCTTACAGTGGCACTGGACGCGGGAGAGACGGTCCAGTATATCCTTGATGAGCAGGACAACACGCTGCCTGCTTCTCCGGGCAATCCTGCGGCAACAGCCGTAAGCCATGAGCAGATCCGGCTAACCTGGACGGCTTCCACAGACAACGCTGCTGTCGTCAGTTATAACGTCTACCGTGACGGCGGAGCGGCTCCGGTGATGAATATTCCGGGACGGTTGACCTTCTGGAATGACTATACCGTAGCGCCGCAGACCACTTACAGCTACACAGTGCAGGCCGTGGATGACTCCGGCAATGCATCGCCTCTTAGCACAGCCGTATCAGCGACTACACCGGTCATGCCGATTACACCGCATGCCGCAGGAGATCCGGCCAAGTTCGAGGCCGAAGCTACCGCCTTTGCCTTGCCACTGAAGACCGGCAATAACAGCAGCGCCTCAGGCGGCAAGGTCGTGGAGCAGACGCACAGCGGAGGCTTAACGATCCAAGGCTTCCATTCCGAGAATGGTGGCAGCTACACCTTAACAATTGTATACGCTTCCAATGAGGAATCGAAGAAAAATATTCTCGTGAACGGCGTGAAACAGTCCACAATAACCCTGCCTTCTACGGGAAGCTGGACCGCGAATCTGACCGCACGGCAGTATGGGATTACCCTCCAGCCGGGCTATAACATGATCAGCTTCACCTCCGCCGGGAAGGGGGCAAATCTCGATTATTTCAGGCTGGAGGAAGGGCTGTATGTTCCCCTCTCCCACTGGTATCCGGCCGCACATGATCATCCTTACATTGACTATACCGGGTTCGAGATTGCACCGAATGGTGTCTCCCATGTGACCTATGCGGAGGATGCCACGGCTGCCTTCAGCTTCAATGGCATCGGTGTCCGCTGGAGATCGGATATCAAGAGCGATATGGGCAGTGCGGATGTCTACGTCGATGGAGAATATAAGGATACTATAGTCATTCCGCAGGCAGGGCTGGAGGGCGATCATAAAATCGTCTACGAGCTGACGGGCCTAGCATATGGGCTGCACCGGATCGAGATTGCAGGCAACGGCGGAAAGGTGATGGTCAGCGGGCTGGAGTACGAGAGCTACGAGTCTGTATTGCCCGTACCGGGACCGGATCTGACGGTGACGGATATCGGCTGGCATATTGTGAACAGCGACGGCAGCCCTTCCGCGCACAGCACACCGCAGCTGGGCGACTCCCTGATCTTCTGGGCCAAAGTGAAGAACATCGGCGTCCGTCCCACACCGCTGAATGCCTCGACCGGACTCGGACAGATTACCGGCGGCGCCTTCTCGGTTAACGGCGGAGTGGTCTCGTGGACGGACACGAATACCAGTGTGATTCAGCCGGGCGAGGAGATAACATTGACGGCTAACGCCAGTGCGCAGGGCACTCCCCGGTGGACGGTGCCGACCATCGGCGAGTTTACGGTCAGCTTTTTTGTGAATGATATCTGGCGGTATGCGGAGATGAACAAGGAGAATAACAAGCGGGCACGGGCGCTGGAGATCAGCCTGCCCTGACGGGCTAATCAGCCGGTTGGCGGATCGGTGCAGGCAGTTTGTAGAATTTTGAACTTATATTATAGCTGGCTGTATGTAGAGCAGCTTCGTGATCCGGTACACTGGATTTAGAACAGAACCTGCCGGGAGGAGCCTTAAATGATGCAGAAGCCGTTAAGCAAGGAAGAACAGGAATGGGTGGAGGAGACGCTTGAAGCGATGAGCCTCCGTGAACTGATCGGGCAGACGATGCAGGACCATGCGGGCAGGCTGCCGTTCAAGGGGGATGATGAGGCCGCTCTCCGCCGGTATCTGGAGCAGTACCCGGTGGGCAGCTTCTTCATCGGCGGGGAGGTTATTCAGAAGGCCGCAGGCAAAGCGGAGGATTACCGGGACTGGGCGGGACTGCTGCAAGGTATCAGCAGGTTCCCGCTGCTGTTCTCCGGTGATCTGGAATTCGGGGCAGGCTCGGCGGTGAGGAGTCTCACGGCCTTCCCTCCGCTCCTCGCGCTTGCGGCAGCAGATGATGAAGCCTTGGCATACGAATACGGCAAGTATACTGCGCTGGAAGGCCGGGCGGCCGGGTTCACCTGGGCGCTGGCCCCGGGCACCGATCTGCTGCTGAATTGGATGAATCCCGTCATTACGACCCGTTGCCTGGGAGATGACGCCGGGCGGGCGGCGCGC
The DNA here is from genome assembly GCF_000517965.1 of Paenibacillus sp. FSL R7-277. Lineage (NCBI taxonomy): Bacteria > Bacillati > Bacillota > Bacilli > Caryophanales > Paenibacillaceae > Paenibacillus > Paenibacillus sp. FSL R7-277. The sequence goes on along the minus strand of NZ_ASPX01000015.1, from coordinate 9,964 downwards.
CTGTCCGCCGCTGTCATGCGGGGCATGCAGGAGCATGGCCTTGCGGCCTGCGCCAAGCATTTTCCCGGTGACGGGGTCGACTACAGGGATCAGCATATCATTACTACGGTGAACAGCTTATCTGAAGAGGAATGGTTCTCTACTTACGGGCAGGTGGCCGGGGAGATGATCAGCCAGGGGATCATGTCCTATATGACCGGACATATTGCCCTTCCCTGGATCGAAGACGGGGCAGGCGGTGCTGGATCGGGGCCGGTCCCGGCAACCGTCTCGGAGCGGATTACAACAGGACTGCTGCGGGAGCGGCTTGGCTTCGACGGAGTGGTGTTGTCGGATGCGCTGGATATGGGCGGATTCTTATCCTGGGGAGACTATACGCAGCGCATCATAGACTGCTTCAATTGCGGTACTGATGTGCTGCTCTGGCCGGGAGTGCGGTACTTTGCGGTGATGGAGCAGGCGGTGGAGGACGGACGCGTCAGCCGGGAACGGCTGAAGGCCAGCGTCCGGCGGATTCTGGAGCTGAAGGCGCGGCTTGGTGTGCATGCTGCCTGCGCCGGGGGAGAGGACACAAGGGCTCAGCCGCTGCTGGACGACAAGCTGCCGCCTGATCTCGACCGGCAGGTGAGACAGTTCAGCCGCGAGCTGGCCGGGCGCTGCATTACCTTGGTCCGCAACCGCACCGGCCAGCTGCCGCTGAATCCGCAGGAGGTCCGCCGGGTACTGGTCATCATGATGAACAAGGTGACGGAGGGGCGCAGATATGAGCGGATGAATCTTTTTGTGGAGCAGCTTAAGGCCAGGGGGCTGGAGGTCGATATTCTGGATGAATTCGAGCCGCTGACAACGCTGCGGAAATGGGAGCAATCGGGGGTCCGCTGGGATGCCGCCTTCGCCCCCTATTTCCTTCCGCTGCACGGAATGATGAATACTGCCCGTCCGGTGGGGGAAGCAGCCAAAGCCATCTGGGCCATGCAGCATGCGGAGACAGTCCGGCCGATCGGTATTTCGTTCGCTACGCCATATCTGCTGCAGGATATTCCGTTCCTCGATACGTTGGTGAATGCGTATTCTCTGCATGAAGATACAGTAGAGCTGACGGTTAAGGCGCTGTTCGGGGAGATTCCGTTTCAGGGAAGCTCCCCGGTGAAAGCGGAGATTTGAGAGGGCGATTACGGTTCAGGGAGGCTTCAGACGTCTTGAGTGCGAAACAGGAATCAGAGGCAAAACGGGCAGCGGGCAGGCAGCGGGAACTGGAGGCGAAGCTGCGCCAGATCTTTGAATATATGCGTCTTGAACGGCATCAAGGGAATTGGGGAATGGATATTAACCACTGGGACTGGGTGCCCGGTGTCGGGGTCATCTCTATGCTTGAATATGGCACAGGGACTGGTCAGGATGAGGTGACGGATTACCTGCTGCATTGGATGAACCGGAATAAGCAGAAGGCCGAGGGGGTTAGGGTTATCAATTCCCTGGCGCCCTACGCGCTCTTTCCTGAGCTGTACCGGCTGACCGGGGACCCATGGTTGCTCAGCCGGGCGCAGGAGGTTGCCGCATGGATGCTGGAGACTGCCCCCCGGACCCGGGAAGGGGCGCTGGAGCATACCGTGACAGAGGCCGTGGAATTCCCGGAACAGGTATGGGCCGATACGGTGTATATGGCTGTGCTGTTCCTGGCCCGGCTTGCCGGTCTGACCGGCGACCAGGAGCTTGCTGCCGCCGCCGTGCAGCAGACCTTGCAACACCTTCGGCTGCTCCAGGACCCGGCGACGGGGCTGCTATTCCATGGCTGGAACAGCCGGGCAGGCAGCCATATGTCGGCAGCCCGCTGGGCCCGGGCCAATGCCTGGGTGGCACTTGCGGTCCCGGAGATTGTGGCCGGGACCGCAAGCCTGACTGCTATTCCACAGGAGCTGTACAGCCGCTACCGCAGGCTTGCTTCTGCCCTGCGGCAGGCGCAGGGGGCCGGCGGCTTGTGGTATACGGTGCTCGACCGGTCGGATTATTACGAGGAGACCTCGGCAAGCGCCGGTATTGCCTGCGGCTTCCTGAAGGCGGTGAAGAGCGGACTGCTGGAGGATGCCTATCTGGAGAGCGCGGAGGCGGCACTTGCGGGGATTCTTCCGCTCATCCGCGAAGACGGTGAGGTGCAAGGGGTCTCGGGAGGCACTCCGGTCATGCCGTCGATAGCGGCCTATAACACCATTGAGAGATATCCGGCACTGTATGGGCAAGGGCTGGTGATGCAACTGCTGACAGAGGCATTGGATCTGAAGGAAATGAAGCACCGGCTTGAGAGGCAAGAGCATGAGGAGCGTCAGGAGCACCAGGGGCGACAAGAGGGCCAGGGGCGTGAAGAACGTGAGGAGCGACAGGGACGACAAGAGGACCAGGGGCATGAAGAACATGAGGAGCGTCAGGGAGGACAAGAGGACCAAGGGCATGAAGAACATCCAGAGCGTCAAGGGGGTCAGCGACGTCAGGAGCAATCTGAGGGGATAGGTTCATTAAATGTTGAAGGGGAGGCAGGGGGATGACGGTGAAGGATAACGCAGAAGCTGCGGGTGGAGGGCTGGATCAGCGGCAACGGCTGATTCATAAGGTGACCGGACTGGAATCCCGCTATGACTCGGCCATTTGCATGCTGCGCTCCCCGTTCAGCAGCCCGGGGTATCATACGACACTGAAGCAGGCGGAGTTCATCCACTCCACCAGAGACTCGCTCAGCTATGCGCTTGGACTGCTCGACACGGAGCTGGCCTGTTATGAAGAGCGGGCATTCGATATTATCCGGCAGGTCATCTCCTTGCAGGATACGGAACCGGTGCATGATACCTTCGGCATCTGGTCCTGGTTCTATGAGGAGACGCTGGACCAGATGGCTCCGCCGGACTGGAATTGGGCGGACTTCTGCGGCAGCCGACTGGTGCAGGCCCTTTCGCGCCACGGCCACCGTTTCCCGCACGATCTGCGGGAAGCAGCCGTCTTGTCCATAGAGTGTGCCTGCGAAGCCATTATCCGGCGCAATGTCGGACCGGATTATACCAATATTGCGATTATTGGCGCGTTCGTGACCAGAATTGCCGGGGAGAAGCTGGGGCGTAAGGATTATGCGGACTATGGGCTGGAGCGGCTCAGGAAGCTGCATGCTCATACCCTGAAGCATGGGGCTTTTCAGGAATATAACAGCCCAATCTACACCTACATTGCCATTCTGGAGCTGTCGAAGCTTCAGTCCGAGACCTCGGACAGCAGGGTTAAGGCATGGACCAGAGAGCTGCTAGAGCTGACCTGGAGGACCGTGGCCGGGTATTATCACCCCGCCACGGCCCAGTGGTCCGGCCCGCATTCCCGCTGTTACGGAGTGCTGCTGGAGGACCAGAGCAAGGCGTTTCTGCAACTGGCGACAGGAGGAGCCGTGATGTTCTTCCCATGGGAGGAGCTGCCCTACGAAGAGGAATGGTATATGAGCGGCATTCATTGTCCCCCTGCCTATCTGAAGGGCTTCAAGGTTCCTGAGACGAAGGAGATAAGGCAACGCTTGGAAGGGGAGGAGAAAGGGCAGGAGCAGGGGACAGGGAAAGAGCGGAAGCGGGAGTTGGGCCAGGAACAAGGGCGGGATCAGGAATGGGATCAGGAGCGGAATCGGGAGCAAGGTCGGGATCAGGTGCGGAATCGGGAGCAAGGTCGGGATCAGGTGCAAGGTCGGGATCAGGAGCAAGGTCAGGGTCAGGTGCAAAATCAGAATCAGGGGTATGACGGCAAGTGGGCGGTCACTTATATGACTCCGCAGTGGAGCATGGGCTCCTTCACCCATAGTGATCTGTGGAACCAAAGACGGCCGCTGCTGATCTATGCCAATAATAACGGACAGCCCTCATATCTCCGGCTCCGCTGCCTGCATGACGGCTATGACTACTGCTCCGCACGCTTCCAATCGCTGCAGGAAGCAGGCCATGTGCTGTTCGGGATCGATTTCATGACAGATGGCGGGGATACCCATCCGAATCTGGACCGGACCGGCGGTGTGATTGCGGCTTCGGACCTGCGGCTGCGGCTGGAGGTTGGCGGCGCTCTGGAGGGAGTTACAGCCGCATTAACAGAAGAAGGTACGGTTATCACCATTGCAGGAACGGAGTTTCGCCTGACAACCTGGTTCGCGGCATTCAGCGGGCAAGCGGATGCAGGCAACCGATTGGTGTGGGAATTTCATAAGGCAGACGGCCGGATGAATATCGATATGATTCTCTACGCCGGTCCGCGCAGGATGCTGGACTTCACCTCCATGCAGCAGGCTGCGCTGGTGTTCTCTCTGGCGGCTGGGGAGGAGTGGAGATTGAACTCTGCCCCGCTTCTGGAGCTGACGGATGAGGGCGGGCTGCGGGTAAGCAGCGGCGGAGAGTACAAAGGGAGCAGAACGCAGGGAGTTGCAGGAGGGAAGGCGGCGGGAGCGAATAAAGTCAACGAATGGAATGAAGCGAATGAAGTAAATGAAGCGAATGAAAATGATGAAACGAATGCTGCGAAGGGAGAGCGGGGTGTAAGAGTCGTGAACAGCATGAACAGCATGAAAAGTATGAAAAGTATGAAGGGAGGTTTCGTACTTAACCTGCGGCCCGCTCCGGGAGAGTAGCTGATCACCGCTCAAAGGCTGAATGTATGCGAAATACCGAACACAATTTGCTGGTACAACAGCCGATGACCAAATATATGTGAAAAACCGAATACAATGGGTGAGTGCGACGGCACATGAACCAAATGTATGTGATAAACCGAATACAATTTGCTGGTACAACGGCCGATGACCAAATGTATGCGGAAATCCGAATACAATCGGTGCTGCTGCGATGAGGGTTGGGCCCCATGCTCCGCAGCCCGTAACATTTTAGAGATCCTGCAAAATGTGCAACAATATTGCCCAGTATCGTTCACCCGCAGGGTAATTTGATCCTATAACCTCATGGACAACGCAAGGAGCTGGCCCCGTATTGCGGGGACCAGCTCCTGTGACTTTCAGCGATTTTATTGTGGCAGCTCTACAAAATCATCTCTGAACCGCTCGTAATCGGCGGCCCGGCATTCCAGCTTCAGGCGTGTGCCCTGCTCTTCGTAGCTGACGGACTGCACATCGGCATGTTCGTTGAAGTAGGAGACAATGCTGCCCCGGTCGAACGGGACCAGGATCTCACACTGTACATAGTCGGTGAAGATGCGGCTGCGGATCAGAGTGACCAGCTCGGCGATCCCGCGGTTTTTCTTAGCAGACAGGGTTACAGAATTCTCCTCCACCTCCGGGTAAGGGTCCTCCCTCAGATCAGCCTTGTTGTAGGCGTACAGGGTAGGGATTCCGTCAGCGCCCAGCGCCTTCAAGGTCTCATTCGTTACCGCCATATGCTGCTCATGCTGCGGATCGGCAATATCGACGACATGAATCAGCAGATCGGCTTCCGTAACCTCCTCCAGGGTCGAGCGGAACGCCTTCACCAGATGATGAGGCAGCTGGCTGACGAAGCCTACGGTGTCGGTTAACAGGAAGGTCTTGTGATCGGGCAGCACAATGCTGCGCACTGAGGTCTCAAGCGTCGCGAACAGCATATCCTTGGCGAGCACGCCTTTGCCCGAACCGGGATGATAGGTCTCCACCAGGGTGTTCATTAAGCTGGACTTGCCGGTGTTGGTGTAGCCGACCAGACAGACCACAGGCACCTCATTCTTATGCCGCTGCTTACGCTGGATCTGACGCCTTGCGACCTGCGTCTGCAGCTCTAACTGAAGCGCCGAGATCCGCTCTTCAATCCGTCTGCGGTCCAGCTCCAGCTTCGTTTCCCCAGCTCCCCGGTTCTTCAAGCCGGCCCCGCCGCCCTGTCTGCCGAGAGATTCGCGCAGGCCGCTCAGGCGGGGAAGCATATATTGCAGCTGTGCGACCTCTACCTGCAGCTGGGCTTCCTTGGTCTTCGCCCGTGAGGCGAAGATATTCAGAATCAGAATGGTCCGGTCAATAACCTGGCGGTCCAGGGCGGACTCCAGATTGCGGATCTGGGAGGGGGACAGCTCATCGTTGAAAATAACGATCGGTGCTTCATGCTGCTCCATCAGCAGCGCAAGCTCCTGGATTTTGCCGGTTCCGATGTAATGCGAGGGGTTCACCCGGCTGGATTTCTGGCTAAGCTCAGCCACGACCTCAATCTCGCAGGCGGCTGCCAGATTGCGCAGCTCCTCCATCGAATAAGCGAAGTTCGTGTCGTTCTGCAGCTGCATGCCGACGATAACGGCTTTCTGTAGTATGGGTTCCATATATAGATCAACCTCCATAGTGTAATTTGAGCATCAAAAAAGCACAGGCAGTCTGCCTGTGCTAACAGTAGGTGGAGGAACAACAGAATAAAGTCTGGTATAGCCCGCTGCGCGGGAGCAGCTATACGGCCATGCTTGCCATAGACACCATGAAGGTTCAAGCGGCAAGGGTGAAGAGCCCCGGCAGCTTAAAAAGGTATAGAGCTAATCCTCCCGGTAAACACAGAATCTGGCGGAGCGGATACAGGCCTTATTGGGCACAGGGTACCGGTTCCGGGAATCAGTGTACGGGTTGCGGATTAACAGGTGTATGCTATGGGTTACGTGTTATGGACAGACTTATCCTGAGTCCTCTGCACAAGGCAGAGCTTTCGCGCTATGGGAAAATAATTAGCCGCGCAAAGTGCGAATCCGGATATAGTCTATCACACGCAACCCTCCGTTCTAAAAAAGTTACATTGATTTTAGCACAGTGTCTGTGAATTGACAACTGCCATGGTCTGTCAATCGACCAGAAACTTCCAATTATTTCTGCATATCCTATTGAATACAGCTCTAACGGAGGGTGATAACTATGCCTATACTGACAACCAATATGTTAACAAAGAACCCTACCCCGGGAGCAGGACTCATCAATCAGGCAGTAGTGAAGGTAGTAAACAATGGGATGGCTCTGGGATCGGTCTATTTGACTGGTTACAACAACGATGTAAGTCCCTCAACGCTGTTCGCGCAGGAGTTGTTCGAGTCGAACTATCGGGAGGTTGTGACCAAAACGTATAATATTACGCAGAATTTTTTCCAATTCAATATCTCCTACTCCCAGGAGCAGGTACGGGTGCGGATCTTCCTTGTGGACAGCAGCGGGCTCTGGAGTCCCGTTACCCTGCAGCCCGTGGCGCTTAGCCGGATTACCTCAGAGTTTCGTAACAATATCCCCGTAACGAGCAGCGACACCGCAGCCATCAGCTTCCGCAGAAGCACTACGATCGCGGTTCCTGAAGCAGTGGCCGCCGAGATCGTTCCAGACGGGCTGGAGATTCTAGCCTCTACCCCTATCCGCTATAAGGTGATAGCCGGGGGGACCGTGAATGGAACTTTTGTGAATTACCCTACGCCGACTACGGCTATTCCAGTCACTGAAACAGCGCTGCTGGTGAACTATACCTGTACAACAGTCACCGGCGGACGTGTGCTGACTCAAGGCATCGGCTCCGGCATATCCGGAGCCTACCAGAATGTGGCGGTGAATCTGCTGAATCAGCGGCTCGCCTACGATCTTCAGCAAGTGCCGGTCACGCTGGTGGTCAGCTCGCTTGCCGGTGAGGATAATGTGGCGGCTACCTTCAGAATGTCCGAGCAATGGTGAAGGCCGAAGGGTGAAGGTCCAGTAATGCCACGCTGGCTGACTGGTAATAGACCGATGCCAGACCGATGCCAGACTGATGCCAGACCTGTAGCAGATAAAAGATAGCCGGAACAGGCGGTATCCACAGTGGCGGGTTATCCCACCCATTCCCGGCGCAGCGTGAACAGATCCTTCAGCGCGTCTGTGGACAGCTCGGTGATCCAGCCCTCGGAGCCGGAGATGACGTCGTCGCTGAGCTGCTGCTTGCTCTCCAGCATCTCGTCAATCTTCTCCTCCAGCGTGCCGAGCGAGATGAACTTATGCACCTGTACATCCCGGGTCTGGCCCATGCGGTAGGCACGGTCAGTGGCCTGGTTCTCCACCGCCGGATTCCACCAGCGGTCGAAATGGAACACATGGTTGGCGGCCGTCAGGTTGAGGCCGACTCCGCCCGCTTTGAGTGAGAGGATGAATACATTCGGCTGATCGGACGTCTGCGCTCCGGCGGCTCCATCTGCAGCGGCTTCGCCCGCAGGCAGCGGGGGAGCCTGGAACCGCTCAATCATGCGGTCGCGCATGCTCTTCGGCGTGCTGCCGTTCAGGTACAGCACCGGTTCCTGAAGCTCCTGCTGAAGTACGGCCTGGAGCATTTTACCCATGCCTACATACTGGGTGAAGATCAGGCAGCGCTCGTTCTCCTCGCGCAGCTCGCGCACCATCGCGAGCAGCCGTTCCAGCTTGGCGGAGCGTTCGATCAAGGAGGTGGTGTCCAGAGCGCTGTCGTCTTCCGGCTCAGGCAGTGCCTCCTTGGTTAGCAGCATCGGATGGTCACAGAGCTGCTTCAGGCTGGTCAAGGCGGCGAGAATGGCCCCCTTGCGTTCGATGCCCTCCAGCTTCTGCATCCGTTCAAGCAGGCTGTTCACGTTCTGATCGTAGAGTGCGGCCTGCTCGGCCGTCAGGTTAATGTAGGTCTTCATCTCATTTTTATCCGGGAGATCTAGCTGGATCGCCGGGTCCTTCTTCTTGCGGCGCAGCATGAACGGCTTGACCAGCCGCTGCAAATCAGCGGTCCGCTCGGCATTGCGCTCCTTCTCAATGGCATTTGCGAACCGGTCCTGGAACCCCTTCGGGCTGCCGAGATAACCCGGTGTGATGAAATCGTAGATCGACCACAGCTCGGACAGCCTGTTCTCAATCGGCGTACCAGTCAGGGCGATCCGGTGCAAGGCCGGGAAGCTGCGCACGGCGGCGGACTGCTTCGTTCCGGCGTTCTTGATATTCTGTGCTTCATCCAGGCATACGGTTGCCCAGGTGAACTGCTTCAGCAGCTCCTGGTCCAGTGCAGCGGTAGCGTAAGAGGTAAGCACAACATCCGCCTGCGAAGCCGCGCCGTAGAAATATCCGGCATCCAGCCGCCGGCTTCCATAGTGAAGCATCACATTCAGGGAAGGCGCGAAGCGCTGAAGTTCCTTCTGCCAGTTGCCCAGCACGGAGGTTGGACAGATGATCAGCGAAGGCCAGCCGGCCGGCTCGGTCTGCCGCCGGGCCACGGGTGCGCCGGAAGCTGCGGCTTCCTCCTCCTGCTCCTTCAGATGGAGCAGGTAGGAGATCAGCTGCACCGTCTTGCCAAGCCCCATGTCATCGGCCAAGCAAGCGCCCAGCCCGAAGCGGCGGAGGAAGACCAGCCAGGCGAAGCCCTCATGCTGGTAGCTTCGAAGCTCGGCATGCAGACCGGCCGGCACCTCCGGCTTCGGCCACTGGCTACGCTGCCCGAGCTGTCCGATCAGCTTCAAGAGGTGCTCGTTCAGTTCGACCTCCAGCCTGACGCGAACCGCTTCTTCCTCGGCACGCTGCGCTTCCGCTTCCTCCGAATCGCCGTCTGCACCTTCGTTCAGTAGGTGCAGCTGCAACACATCCTGGAAGGACAAGCCGCGCGACTTGTCCATCCCGGCCATAGCCCGCTGAATCTGCGCCAGCAGCGCAGGGTCCAGCGGAATCCACTTGCCGCGGAACTGGACGAGGCGTTCCCCGCGCGCTACGAGGTCGGCGAACTCCGCCTCGGTCAGGTCGGCGTCGCCGATGGAGATGCGCCAGTCGAAATCGACGAGCGCATCCAGGCCGAACAGCGACTGCCCGCGGCTGCCCTCAGCCGTGCCGGAGCTGATCTTCGCGCGCAGGCGCGGCTTCCTGCGGCTGGCGGCTTCCCACCATGCCGGCAGCAGCACCTGCCAGCCCGCCTCCAGCAGAGCGCGGCTGTCGGCCGTAAGGAACCGCCACGCGACCTCGTCGCCGAGCGGCTCTGCCAGCACATCGGCGCCG
>NZ_ASPX01000014.1:0-134265 GCF_000517965.1 Paenibacillus sp. FSL R7-277 | reverse complement strand
CGCAGCCGTGACAGCCCCCCTCCCGCGCGCTCGTGGACATGCGCTGTCCACGCTGCGGGCCAAGTTCCATGCGGCTCGCCGTCCCCGGTGAGCCGCAGCGGCACAAGCGCGGACTCGTCGCGCTTGTCCTGGAGGAGCAGCTGGAGCCGCCAGTGCGGCAGCTCATCGTCAGGCTCAAGCAGCTGCAGCACCGGCCGGAACGGCGCGGTGTCTGCCTTCCAGCCGATGGACATCAGCCAGCTGTCCTCGTCCATACCGGCTGCGCTTCTCCCGCCTGCGCTGAACAGCAGCGGGAATTCACTGCGCAGATCACCGGCCTGCGCCTCGGTGCTGTAGTGCCGCTGGAAGACCGCCGCCGAGAAGGCGGCCTGCAGCCCTTCGGCGAACCCGCTGCGCTCCTGAAGACGATGCAGCGCGGCCGCATCGTCCCAGTCTGCCTCGGCGGCTTCCGCCAGCACTTGCTCCGTCCAGGCCCAGCGGAGCTGGCCTTCACGGTAGGCTGCGAAGCTCGGGGCATACTGACGGGCCTCCAGCATTCCGGCCAGCAGCGGGGCTAGCCGGGTCAGCAGCTGGGCATCGCCCTGCCAGCTCCAGCCGACATGCCGGAGAAGCCGCAGGTCCGCAAAGAACGGCAGGACCTGCTCGGCAGGCAGCACCACCAGCTCGACCTCATCGGCCTTTGAGGTGCTGAGCTCCGTACCGTAGAAGGATTCCTCATGCCAGGCGAACAGCTTCTGCTTGAGCTGGACACCGGGCATATAATCATCCCGGTCATCCACACCGTAGATCAGCGCATCGCCATACTGGGTAAGGGCGAGCTGGACAGTAATATTGCGCATCTTCATATTCATGGGATCAGTTTTCCTTTCCGCAGCTCCTCCTGTAGGGCGCGCAGGCGGCTGTGTCTATCTGTGAAGCCGTCCAGGAACACTTCCCAGCGTGCTTCGCGTTTCAGTTTTTTATACAGCTTGGCGAGCCGCTTCAGCAGCTTCACGGCCGCTTTGTAGCTGTGCCGGTTCTTCTCCAGCACGAAGCGCTCCACCGCCTGATGATAGAACGGCAGGAGCAGCTCCGGCGCATTCTTCTCAATTGGCTGCAGGTCGCTCACCCGGAAGTCGGAAGGCTGATGGCCGGAGGAGATCTGCATATCCATCCATTCCTGCCATTTGCCGTAGGCAAGCAGCTGGGCTTCATAGATCTCGAGGGACAGCGGCAGCATACCGGACAGCGTATCCCACATCTGCGGCTCCGCTTCGGGCAGGCGGCGCACCGCCTCATCCCAGTAGCCCGCATAATCCAGCAGATTGTACATTCGGCTGTTCAGCAGCGGGCCGAGCGCGGCCAGCCACAGGGCCAGGCGTCTCCACTGGCCGGCTTCGGCCAGCGGAGGCAGGAAGCTCATCAGCTCCTCCGGGTGCAGCCCGGGCCGTTCGGACGCTGTGTGCAGCTTCTCTATAGCCGCAGCATCCTCATGAAGCAGAGCGTACATCCGGCTCTCGGCCAGCAGCAGGGCGTGGCGGGGAGCAGCGGCGCTTAGCCCTTCTCCAGCTTGTTGCAGCTCCTTCAGCTCTTTGGTGTACAGCTCCGGTCCGCTTAGATTCGGGGTAATCCAGTTGATCCACAGCAGGCTGTAACAAGCAGAGAAATAAGGCTGTTCTCTGGCGCGGTCGCGGGCCTCCGTCAGCATCTCGCTCCGCAGATAGGCAATCGTATCGTAGACTCTCGGCCACTCCTCAGGGGCCTCTGCCAGCGGCAGCCCCCGCTGCATCAGGTCTGTAATATGCTTTTGCAGCTCGGAAATCGCAATAGAAGTATAGTAGCCCACAGAATAACCAAGGGAGGAGAGGTTGGCCGAGAGCGGCTGGCCGCCAGGCCGGATCAGGCTCTCCAGCACACAGAGATGAGCATGGAGCTTGAACAGCATGGCGGCAGCGGGAGGCAGCTTGGGCTGGCCCCCGGTGATGGCGGCGAGCGCCCGGTCGGCATACTGCGGGTTGCGCACCGTATGGGCAAGCGGCTCCACCAGCAGCGCCATGTATTCTCGCCACTGCTGCACCGTAGCCTCAGGAATCAGGGCGGCCAGCTTCTTCAGTTGTTCCCCGCGCCGTCCCGGAACAGCGGATGCCGGAGCAGAATGAAGCTTGGGCTGGTCAATCAGCGCCTTGGCGTTCGCGATGGAATGCACAGGCCGCTCCTGTTCCTCGGCGTATTGCATCAGCACAGCCGCTATATGCTTGCACATCCCGGATACGGGGCAATCGCAATGGCTCTCCTGCAGATCGTCCAGGTCAATGGAGACCGCATAATCCTCCCGCCCTTCGACCAGCGCCATGATTCTGTACGGCGTGACCATTCTGAAGGCCTGCACGCGCTGCTGCTTATAATATTGAAATCCCCGTTTCAGGGTCAGATCATCGAAAGAATGGGCAACCTCCGAGATGAGCTTATCCCACCCGGCAGCATCCATGATATAGTTTGACTGCATCGCTATCGTTCTCCTGTAGCAGATTGGGTGAATCCATCGTTCCATTATATCATTATTGTATAGCGTATCCCGGAAAAGTCTGAAATCCTGGCAGGTATGATATGCCCCATATTGAAAAATTAGGGGAACATGCTAATCTGAAATCTAAACCTATGAGCAACCGCTGGAAGGATGAAGCTTAAGCAATGCTGCGATTTAAAATGAAATATCTGCTGCACAACAAACAGAACCGTCTAATCCTGATGCTGACAGCCGGGGTATCCCTTCTGATTACTATGATTGGTCTATTCTCCTATAGAGAGTACCGTAATGCACTGGACACCGAGCTGAATACACCGAATATTGAACTGCTGCAGATTAATGTAGATGTTACGAACCGGGCCTTCCGGGAATCCGACAACAAGGCAGTGGATCTGTCCTTCCATCCCGCTGTACTGAGCTATATCAATGCGTCTGAGGCGGATAACCGGGGCAGAGCCGCAACGGCGCAGGAATACCTTAAGGCGCTGGCGACAGAGCCGGATGTACACGCGATCAGCGTGGTCAAATTCAAGGACCGGTCTGTGCTCTCCAGCCGCTACGGCTATGTTCCGTCCTGGGGGGAGGCGCCTGAGCATGAGTGGGAGTCCTGGATCGGGGGAATGAAGGAGAAGCCGCTTTTGATCAAAAGAAGGCTGTTTACCGGCCCCGGTTCCCGCCCCGGTGATACTGAGCTGTTATCGCTTGCCCGGCCGGTGGTGGTGAACGGCGAAGTGGCCGGTGCCGTGCTGATTGATCTGGATTACGATACGCTGTTCTCCAAAATGTACACCCATCTCTCCAGCTACCAGCTCGTCTATAACCTGGAAGGAGAGCTGATCTACCCCAAGCTGAATCTTCCGTTCCCGCACGCGGAGCTGGGAAAGGTGCTGGAGGACATCGATGTCAGTCCCTTTGCCCATGTCACCATCGGAGGCCAGGCCTACATGGCGAATCAGACCTTCTCCAATGTGACCGGCTGGCGCCTGCTCTCGCTCGTACCCATGGAGCAGCTGCTCAAAAATGTGAAGATTGCGCGGAATATGATGCTGATGCTGTCACTGATCTCCATCGCCGTAGGTCTCGCTGCCATGTATTATTACAATTTTGCGGCCTTCCGGCCGCTCAAACGGATTAACAAGCTGCTGCTTCCTGAGCAGAAGGCAGCCGGGCAGGGCGGACTGTACGATCTGGAGCCGGTCATCGGCAAGCTGGTCGGTGATTTCCGCAGTAAATCGCTGGTGGCGGACTGGAGTCTCCCGGAGCTGCGCTCCAAATTCCTGCAGGACCTGATCACGCGGAGTATCGGCACACAGGAGACACAGACCCGGTTTGAGCACTACTTTACCGGCTGGAAGGAAGGTCCGTTCGAGCTGCTGGTCTTATCCATAGACCGGCATACCGAGTGGTCTGCGGGCTTTAAGGAAGAGGATCAAATGCTGCTCAAATACGCGATGATTAACATGGCCTATGAAATCTGCGAAGCTTCCTGGCGGACCGTGGTCGCTGCGCCGCAGCAGGACAGTCTCGTCATCCTGTTACAGGCGGCAGGCGGAGAGGAGCGGGAGCTGTATGCAGATGCCCGGCGGCTGGCGGCTGCCATGCTCGATGTGCTGAAGATTCCGGTGTCCGTTGGCATCGGTGAACAAGCAGGCTCAATTACCCATATCGCCCAGTCCTACTTAGAGGCGCAGACTGCGCTCTCCTACCGGTTATATGAAGGGTATTCCCATGTACGGGTCTATTCCCGCGCAGAGAACAAATATGAAGAGAGCAGCGGGGCGGCAGATGAGCTATGGAAGCAGGAAATGCTGAACGCCCTGAGAGCATCCGATGCCGCCGCTGCACAGGATTGGATCCGCAGAGGGATTGCCGAGACCCGCAAGCGGGGAATTCAGCCGCAAAAAGTATTCCGCTCGCTAAGTGACCTGCTGGAGGAGATTCTGCATATGGCGGCTGCCGGGGGATACCCGGTGCCTGCGGAGCTGGCTGACTACACCTGGCATCAGGTGACAACGATGGAGCTTAATGAGATTGAGCAGATGCTGTGCAGCATAGCGGTTCAGCTATCGGACGCCTTCGGGGCGCACCGGCAATCGAAGGAGTTCCTGCTGGTTCAGAATCTTATAGAGTATATGAAGGAGAATCTGCAATTCAATATCGGGCTGTCTGATATCGCCTCCCATGTGAACATGGGGGTATCCTCGGTGAGCACCATCTTCAAGGAAGAGACCGGAACTACCGTCTATGACTATCTGACCAACTTGAGAATCAATAGAGCCTGCGAGCTGCTGCAGGACAGCAGTCTGAGAATTGCCGAGATTGCCCAGCAGGTGGGTTATCAGAATGAGAACAGCTTCATCCGGGTCTTCCGCAAGATTAAATCGACCACACCCGGCAAGTTCAGGGAGAGCAGCAAATCTTCCAAGGAGTATGCAGATCGGCCAAAACCGCGCCATTCCGGCGTTTCTGAGGATTCGGAATAAGATTATGCGATTGAAGGCATAACCCCGGTTGCGGTAAAGTTCTATTTGAGAAAACTTTCACATCCTCCATGGCAGGCTGCTGATACTCAAATAAAACGGGGGTGAGGGCACGGGCGCAAGGCTAGGCATCAAGCATCTGCAGGCTGCCCGATTACTTCTATATTAGAGAAGAGGGATGGATTTGAAACGATCGACTCAAATAGGACTCTGGACAGCGGCAGTAGCAGCTCTGGTCCTGTTGATGCTTAGAATCGGGATTCCCGGGGGAGGCGGCCCGGGCCAGGAGACTGCCGGCACAGATTATCCCGTACGGCCAATCACACTGCTTGTGCCCTACGCCGCAGGAGGAGGAACGGACGCCACCGCGCGGGCGCTCGCCACCGCGACAGAGAAGGTGCTGGGCCAGCCGGTAATTGTGGTTAACCGCACCGGGGGCGGTGGCTCCGTAGGACTGATGGAAGGCGCGAATGCCAAGGGAGACGGCTATACCGTGACTTTTTTGCCGGCCGAGCTGACCATTCTTCCGCATCTGGGATTATTGCCGATTACCTATGAGAGATTCAAACCGATCGCTCAGACGAATTTTGATCCTTCCGCCATCACCGTAAGACAGGACGCGCCATGGCAGGACGTCAATGAATTTCTCGACTTTGCGAAAGCGCATCCAGAGGAACTCAAAATGGGAAACGCAGGAACGGGGAGCATTTGGCACTTGGCCGCCGTAACCTTGGAACGGGAGACCGGTGTGAAGTTCGCGCATATTCCCTTTGAAGGTGCAGGGCCGGCCGTCTCCGCCTTAATGGACGGATTCGTGGATGCGGTACCAGTCAGTCCCGCCGAGGTGAAGAAGTATGTGGATGAAGGGAAGCTGCGGATATTGGCAGTCAATGCCGACAAGCGCTCAGAGGCGCTGCCGGATGTGCCGACCCTGGAAGAGCAGACCGGAATTCATGTGAACTTCACAGGAACATGGAGAGGACTGGCTGTACCGAAGGATACGCCGGATGCGATTGCGGAGGTATTGGCCGGGGCATTTATCAAAGGGACCGAAGACAGGGAATTCCGCGAATATATGAATTCGAACGGGCTGGGGCTGCTGGTGAAGGACGGCAAAGCTTTTGCGAAGCAGCTCAAGGAGAGCGATGATCTGTTCGCCGCGATGATTCCCGAGCTTGGACTAAGCCGCAAGTAGAACATACACACTCATCACGAGTAAGAAAGGGTAGGGTAATCATATGAAAATCAAAAAGACACTGGATCGGATTCCCGGCGGAATGATGCTCATTCCACTGTTTCTGGGAGCGATCATTCACACTGCTTTTCCTGATGCGGGCGAATATTTCGGAGGGTTCACCAAAGGCCTGATGACCGGCACCGTGCCGATTCTGGCCGTGTGGTTCTTCTGTATGGGAGCCGCGATCGATGTCAGAGCTACCGGAACCGTACTGCGCAAATCCGGTACGCTGGTATTGACCAAGATCGCCGTAGCTTGGGTCGTAGCTATGATCGCTATCCAGTTCCTGCCCGAGGGCGGGGTGCAAACCGGCTTCTTCGCCGGACTGTCGGTCCTCGCCATCATCTCCGCTATGGATATGACCAACGGCGGGCTGTACGCCTCCATTATGCAGCAGTATGGGACCAAGGAAGAATCCGGTGCCTTCGTGCTGATGTCACTCGAATCCGGGCCGCTCGTAACCATGCTCATTCTGGGCAGCACCGGTGTGGCTGTATTTGAACCGCATCTCTTCGTTGGCGCTGTCCTGCCGTTCCTCGTCGGGTTCATCCTGGGGAACCTGGATCATGATCTGCGCGCCTACTTCGGCCGAGCTACTCAGACGCTCATTCCCTTCTTCGGCTTCGCTCTGGGCAGCTCGATCGACCTTGGCGTAATCGTTGACACTGGCCTGCTCGGTATTCTGCTTGGTATTGTCGTTATCATTATTACCGGTATCCCGCTGATTCTGGCTGACAAGTTCATTGGCCGCGGCAACGGAACTGCCGGACTGGCCGCTTCCAGTACCGCAGGTGCTGCGGTCGCCAACCCTATGCTGGTAGCGAACATGAAGCCCGAATTCCTGCCGGCCGCCCAGTCCGCTACAGCGCTGGTAGCCGCATCCGTGATCGTTACATCCATTCTCGTCCCGGTCATCACAGCTTACTATTCCGACTACATGAAGAAAAAGAACCCCCCGGCCGCAGAGGGACCTATAGATGCTAAGGCTCAGAAGGCAGCGGGTTAAACATCAGATAACAACGTAATTAACACATATTAGAGCAATTGAATTCTATGTTACTTAGAACCTCGGGCCAGCGTTAGGGCTGCTCCGGGGACTTTTTTTGTTAGGATAGCATTCGGGTGAATGCTTACAAAAAATTGATTTTATAGAAACAAATATGTTCGAGTAGCGTCTAAGATAGAAATCTATCATCCAGGGAGAGATCAAGAATGAACAAACTTTTGAAAATAGGCATATCAGGATTAGCCTTGACCCTAGTGTTTAGTGCAGGAGCCTTTGCCGCTACAGTCGCTCCCAAAATAATCGTAAATGGTAATCAAGTGAAAACTCAGACGCAGCCTAAGATTATTAATGGTACAGTATATATCCCGATACGGGCCGTTTCAGAAGGGCTTGACGCCAGTATTCAGTGGGATAACACAAGTAAAACCGTGTATGTGGATTCTGATCCGAATTTCGGAATGGAGCGCAGCAGCGTGGCTTATGTGGCGAACCGGAACCTGGCATACAGATGGATTATGGCGTATGACGAACGCAATCATCAGGGAGTGCTCGATGTAGTTACGCCTGATTTCAAGACGGACCTCTATAACGAAAGCTTCCCGGCGGGAACGTATAATATGGAAACCATTATTGATATGAAGCCTGTCGCAAGTACAGACAGCACCTTAACCGTGCGGATTGTCCAGAGAGTGACTGCAGAAGATGAGTACAAGGTGAAGGTGGAGCGGTGGAATTTTATTTTTGGGCAGGGGAAAATCAAGTCCGTGAAAAGGGTACCGGACACTGCGAAATATCTGGACCGGTACACCCTTTTCCCGGGCGCTAACTTCGGCATATAGGTTTCTTACTCCGGGATGGCCCGGATCAGATCAGTATAAGAGAGGCCGGGGAACTTAAAGGTTGTTACAGTACCGTCGCTAAGCGTGTGATAACCACTATATACACCTTTGTTGTAGCTAAAAGAATCCTGGAACAGATCGGAAATATACGCTGGCTGCACACCGCCGAATGTAGTAGCAGGATAACCGGGGATATCTGCCTCCGAAGCCTGCCATATGGCTGTGGCCGTTGTGCCTGTAATCTCAACTACAGTGGTTATTTCTCCATTGCTGTAGGCATAACGGGTGGCGTCCTTTGAGGCAAAGGCATACGAGTAGTAATGGGATTGATCACTTTGTACACTTGTACCGGGTTTAAAAGCGTAGCGCACCGGCAACGAAATGGCCGCCAGGCGGGCCTGCTTAAGATCTGCTGAATGGATGGCCTGGGCATCAGGAGTGAAATTCTTGGAATGAATGAAGATGATCTCCCTTAACTTTTCATAGTACACACTGTATCCAAATGCCTCACTGACAAACTTTGCGGGAACCATGATTCGTCCGTTGTAATTATTGGCTTCACTGTCCATCTGTACAGGCTCGCCATTCTTGTAAGCCATAGACTGTCCCTGAGTCATTTCAAAGTGGTCATTAGAGGAATTCGTGATCGTGACCGTATGGCGGGTAGCGTCCCAAGAATAGTGGAGCCCTAGGGAAGCAAGCGTGCGGATGGGAATCATCGTTCGGCCAGACTGTATAAAAGGACTGCTATCAGCAGAGATAAAAGCACCATTGATGTTAACCTGTATAGGTCTTGTGGTTGGCCGGGCCGGGCTGGAAGCAGGGGCTGCCAGAATAACGTTGGGAAGCATAAGCATGAACAGCATAATGCAACAGGCAGGAAGCCACCTTTTTAATGAAGACATAAACCAATCAATCCCTTCCAGTAATTTGTATATATTGATTATAACGTGAGAACTGAGAGGTTAACAATCGTTACCCTGGCCCGGAAAAAAGCCCTCCAGATGCCTTTATGGCTGGTAGAGGGCTTATAGGGAATGTTGTATTTTATTTCTTCGCCACAGGAATCCATACCTCGCAAATACATTCATCGTGCTCATCATTCGTCCAAAAGTATTTCTCGATGCACGGACCTTCTACTTGTTCAAAGCCTGACGACGGGAACCATTCCGTATAGATCCGCCGCCAGACATTCTTAATGTCTGACCCCAGCTCCGGGTCATTTGGCACTTTATCCAGGCAATCGAATACAGCATACGTCTGGCCGGGTATAGTCAGGTTAACCAGCTCTTCTGGTACCTGCTGACCTTCCGGCAGCTCGGTTCCCATCAGATAGCGTTTCGTCCCATCCTCACGGAAGTCATAGTAATAACCGAACAGCAGCGAACCGGAAGGCCTTCCGGCACATTCGTTAATAAGGTCATGCGTACCATCGTTCCAGATTTTCTCAACGAATGCAGGGATTTCACTATAAGCATCCTGGTGGATAATAACCTCCTTACCCATGACGCGGTAGCCCTTCTCTTCAACCATCCTGTAATTCATTTCGCTTTCCCCTTTGATCTGAATTTGAAAGGAGATGCGGGGGAACGATTTGAGCTTCACGTTCTTTTTCTTCGCCATATTGGGGGTCACCCCATGCACCCGCTGAAACGCTCGGGCGAAGGCCTCAGGCGTCTCGTACCCGTACTTCAGCGCAATGTCGATCACCTTGCCGTCCGTCCCTGCCAGTTCTTCCGCCGCCAGTGTAAGCCTCCGGTTACGTACATATTCGGTAACAGTGAACCCTGTCAAGGCATGGAACATCCGCTGAAAATGGTACTTCGAGGTCATCGCCGCTCCGGCAATATCCTCGACGCCAATGGCGTTATGCAGATTTTGCTCTACGTAATCAATCGCCTGCTGAAGCAGCCGTATCGTCTCCATTCCCTCACCTTCCTTTCATAATTCATTGTAGAGAAGCGGGCAGGGCGGGGCCTGACCGGGAATGCTCTGAGTTGTCCGGATTTTTTATCATATACTCCATTCGATGCGTTTCCTGAAAACCAAGGCTGTTATACAAATGTATGGCTTCATTCCCAACGACGCAGGATAGGGTAACGCTTGTATAGCCGCGCCGGTGGATCTCATTGCACAAGTACTTCACGAAGGTTCGTCCGATCCCGCGTCCCTGAAGGTCAGAACGTACACTAACACTGCTGATTTCATTCCCGTGGATGTGGCTGTAAGCCGCAATTTCCCCGTCAAGCTCATAGACCAACCTGTCCTGTGCATCCGCTGCCCAGGCTGTTCGTCTACCTTCATTAGGCTCTGCAGGCACAGAATCGGGGAAGCAGCCAACGCGCATCCGCATTTCATGAAAAGCAGTAGCATACAGCGAATGGGCAGCCACAAAGTCCTCATCTCTATACAACCTTGCAGAGACCGTTTCCTGAGGGAAAGAACCGCCGGTTCGTTCCATATAAATAAGTGAATAGTACGGGGCATAGCCAAGGCTGCGGGCAAACGCAAGAGAAGAGGATACCCCGGACCGGACAGCAGTACTGATCTTACGGGTTCCGCCTGCCTGTAATTGAGCTTCTGCCATCTGCATCAATGCCCTGCCAATGCCTTGCCGGCGATACTGCGGGGCGACGAATACATTTAAATGAGACTGGGGTGCAGACGCTTCCAGTTGGACTAATGCAATAAGCGTCTCTTGCACATAAGCGGCAATAAACACTTCCGGCTCCTCTTCCAGCACCTGCAGGAGGTCATGACCGGTGTCCGCGTCCAGGCTTAATAGTTTTGTGGCGGTGAGAGAATCCTTCTCGCGCAGGCGTTCGCAGCGGATGTCTGATAGTTTCATTGGGTTCTTAGTCCTCCGAATAAAGATTGTAGTTGGATACACCACTTAGAAGCCCTAATTATAATCCAAGTAGTCAATACTAGCATTAAAATAGCTACTGGTTTTCCACTTCTGCTTGGCGAGAAAAACCCTCTGCTTCACTGTCGTAATCTTGCTCTCCTATTGCAATAGGCTGCATATGTCAAAACGAATCGTTTATACTGGCGGTAAGAGGTGATGGGGATGGACCCGCAATTGTTCGAGCGTATCTATGAAACGGTGGTGCGGCGCGAGCCGACCTATGACGGGATCTACTATACGGCGGTGCTGACGACCCATATTGTCTGCCGTCCGTCCTGCCGGGCGAGAACGCCGAAGGCAGCAAATGTTGTATTCTATGGCTCCTTGCAGGAGGCTGTTTCGGCAGGCTTCCGTCCCTGCAAAAGATGCCGTCCCGAGGAAGGCGGCACCCTCCGGCCTGATGCGGTACTAGCGGCGCAGGCGGATGCCATAATGGACGGAAGGTTCGGCAGCAAGCTGACTCTGAAGTCGATGGCTGAAGAGCTGAAGGTCAGCCCGTTCCACCTGCAGCGCACCTATAAGCGGGTAACCGGCCAGTCACCTGCTGCCAGATTGGATGCGCTGCGCACGGAAGAAGCCCGCAGGCTGCTGACGGAGACAGCGGCGGAGATGGGTGAAATCGGCCGGGCTGTGGGGTTCCGTACGCCCTCTCATTTTGCCGCCTGGTTCGTGAAGAAGACGGGGCTGTCCCCTACAGAGTACCGCAGCAAGCATAACGAAGGAGGAAACCAACATGAACCCAAGCCCAAGCCGGAATAACAGCCGGAGTACAAATACGATCACGATTTATCATCATACCCTGAACCTCGGGAACGGGGAGTGGACCCTGTGGGCTAGCGATAAAGGCCTGATCCGCGTATCCTTTCCGCAGGACGAAGGGCAATTACCCGCCTCCTGGTTAAAAATGTACGCGCCTGCCCATGAGCTCATGGAGGATGCCGGGAGATTTGAGCAGCTTGGGGTGATCACGCTGCTGGAGCGGTATTTTGCCGGAGAGCCGGTGGATTTCAGCAATGTGGAGCTGGATCTGTGGGGCACCCCGTTTCAGCAGGAGGTGTGGCGGGGGCTGCTTACCATCCCGCATGGGGAGACGGCCAGCTACAAGCAATTGGCTGAGCGGATTGGCAGACCGCTGGCGGTTCGTGCTGTCGGTGCGGCCAACGGGCAGAATCCGGTGCCTGTCATTGTGCCTTGCCACCGGGTTATCGGCGCGAACGGCACCTTAACCGGCTTCCGGGGCGGACTCCAGATGAAGCAGGTGCTGCTCCAGCTGGAGGGAATTCTCAATGTAAAGGCGGCTGGTCATGAACGATTTGCTTTTTGAGCTGCCGCTGCCGGAAGACTTCGACCTGGGGGCCTGTCTGGAGTACATGAACCGCTCGCCGCTGGAATGCCTGTTCCGCACGGATGAAGCAGGCGTCCGCCGGATGTTCAGGATAGAGGGTGGCCCGCTGCTGGTGCGGCTCAGTGTGTCCGAGAATCACAAGCTGAGTGTAACCCGGCTGCATGGGGCGATTCCCGGTACATTGGAGCAGGAGGTGTTGGCCCGCTACATTGTGGAGTGGTTTGATCTGGATCGTGATCTTGCCCCGTTCTACAGGCTGGCGGCAGCGGACCCGCTGCTCGGGCCGCTGGCCAGCGAGCACCGGGGGCTGCGGATCATCGGCATCCCGGATCTGTTCGAGGCGTTATGCTGGGCGATTCTGGGCCAGCAGGTGAATCTGGCTTTTGCCTACAGGCTGAAGCAGCGCCTGACCGCAGAATACGGCGAAGCGCTGGAATGGGAAGGGCAGGCCTACTACCGTTTCCCTGGCCCTGAGGTGTTCACAGGGGTGCAGGTAGAGGAATTATGCGCCTTGCAGCTAACCCGCAGCAAAGCACAGACAGTGCTCACCGTAGCCTCGCTGATCACAAGCGGGGAGCTAAGCCGGGAGGAGCTGCTGGCGCTACCGTCCCCGGCTGCCGCCGAGCAGCGGCTGTTGCAGATCCGCGGGATCGGCCCGTGGACCTCGCAATATGTCCGTATGCGCTGCCTGCGCGATGCGTCCTCGTTCCCTGTAGGCGATGTCGGCCTGCAAAATGTAATCAAGTTCCTCACCGCCATGGACCGCAAGCCGACACCGGCGGAGCTGCTGGAGCTGGCCCGGCCGTGGCAAGGCTGGGAAGCCTACGCCACCTTTTACTTGTGGCGGGCGTTATATTAGAACAAAGCCCTGTCTCGCCGGTTGTTTCGGGAGACAGGGCTTTTTGGATGACATTGTAGAGTGAAGTGGTGCCGAACGTAGCTGAAGGATCGCCGGGAGGAGCAAGAGTAGGTGCTTGGTTCCACTGGTCAAAGGCCGAATGTATGCGGAAAATCGAATACAATTCGAGTTGGGACGGCACATGGACCAAATGTAAGCGGAAAACCGAACACATTTGCAGCCGTGGGGCGCTCGCCCTCCCACTCTCTACCCCATTCCTACTTCCTATTATCCATAAAAATCTGGAAACATACGCCGAACTTATCGGTCACCATGCCGTAAGCGGGACTGTAGTAGGCTGGGGCCAGCTCGATATCGACAGTTCCGCCTGCCTTCAGTGAGTTAAATAGCTGCTGTGCTTCCGCCTCGGTCTCCACCGTGAGACAGATGTTGATGTTGTTGCCCCGGCTGCGCGGCATACCCGGCTCATAATCCGCCACAAAAAACTTCGTCTCTCCCGCCAGCAGCACCGCATGGGCAATCTGCGCCTTCTCCTGCTCCGTCATCGGGGCGTCCGGGTTCTGCGGGCCTTCGCCCATCGTTTGCTTGAACAGCACCACAGCACCAAGCGCTTCCTGATAAAAGGCTATCGCCTCCCCAGCAGATCCGTCCACCAGAATATAAGGGTTCATTTGCAGTTTCATGTCTTGTTCGCTCCTTGGAAGGTATATTTGCCTGTACTAACCGGCTATGGTTATAGTGTAGACTATAATAGTGACAGCTCTTGTCATAGTTAAAATAATAAATGGAGTGAACCCTGTGTCGAAATCCAAAAGGCTGCTGGACCTCATGATGACCGTCAACCGCAAGCGTAAATTCACCGTCAGGGAGCTGGCTGACGAATTCCAAGTTTCTTCACGCACAATCCTCAGGGATTTGCAGGAGCTGGGGGAGCTGGGCGTACCGCTCTATTCCGAAGTGGGGCCGCATGGAGGGTATCAGGTGCTGAGCGAGAGAATCCTGCCGCCGATTGCGTTCACGGAGGAAGAGGCGGTGGCGATATTTTTTGCCAGCCATGCCCTGCGCCATTATAAATATCTTCCCTTCAAGGAAGAATCCTTATCCGCCTTGTACAAATTCTATAATTACATGTCTGGCGATGTCCGTGACCGGATTGATGAGATGAAGAACAGAATTGATTTCCTGACCCCGTCGCGGCAGGCGGAATTCCCTTATCTTCCCCAACTGCTGGACGCGGCTACCGGGCAAAAAGTGCTGCTGATCGATTACCAATCGAAGGGCCGGCGGCAGCAAAGGTGGATTCAGCCCGTCGGCATCTATGCCAGTAACGGCCTGTGGTATTGTCCGGCGTATTGCTTCCTGCGGGGCGGCATCCGTACTTTCCGCTGCGACCGGATTCAGTCTGCCGGGTATGATGAAGCGGGACCGGCCGCGCTTGATCTGCGTCATATCCACTTGGACAATACGGAGCATTACGGCAGCCCGCCGCAGGAGCAGGCCGAACAAAGCCTTATCCGGCTGTACGTGGAGCTGGGGAATGAAGGGGTCCAGGCCTGCGAAGGGGAGGTATGGTCCCCGCAGCTGCTGCATATCCGTGCAGACGGCACAGGCTGGCTGGAGGGAGAGATTCCGGGAAGCGATCTGGGCTTCTTCGCGCGGTTTGTGATTAGCCTGTGCAGCGAGGCAACGGTGCTGGAGCCCCCGGAGCTGGTGGCTGAGGTGAAGCGGACGCTTGCGGATATGCTGGAGAAGTATAGTTGATTCAAAAGCCAGGGCATGAACATTGAGAAGATATTAGGCAGATCCTGCACCTGCCACTGGCCTCAACTCTGGAAATATAAGCAGCTGATTGTATTTCCTGCAATAGAAAACTTATATCTGAACGTGAAATGTTATTCTATTGTATTTCGTACATTGGAATATTGCATTTTGGGCGAAAGATGTCCTTTGTTCAACATTCAATTGTACCGAATACAATAGAACTTATTTGGAAGCTATTTTGACATCATTCCATTGTACAAAATACAGTTACTGCCGTTCCAGCGCCTACAGCATCCGAATGACTGCGCGGGAGTGAGGCGCTCTTAAACCGATGCTGTACTAGCCCAGCCATATCCCCGCCAATCTGCGGATGCCCTCATCGATCAGCTCCTCAGCGATCCCGCCGAAGCCCAGGATGAATTCCGGTTCATCGTAGTCCGGCTTGGCCCACCAGGTATAGGACATGGGGGTAACGCGAATGCCCTCGGCTTCCGCTACTGCAGCGAGCTCCCTGGCGCTGGTGCTATTGCTAACTCTGTTGCCAACTTCTGAGGGCGGCTTAAAGGTCAGCAGCAGATGAAATCCGGCATCCGTTCCGCTGAGCACTGCGGCATCGCCGAAATGCTGCCTGACCGAACGCAGCAGCAGGTCATGCTTACGCTGGTAGAGCAGGCGCATCCGGCGCAGGTGCTTCTCGAAATGACCCCGCTCCATGAAATAATGCAGCGCAATCTGATGAAGCCGTGAGGCCGAATGCTCCAGGTACAGCTCGCTTCTCAGGCTGTGATAGTCTGGCAGCAGCTCCTCCGGCAGCACCATATAGTGAATACACAACGCAGGGGTTACCGACTGGGCGAAGCTGCACATATAGATCACCGGACTGCCCTCAGCAAGCCCTTGCAGCGCGGGGATCGGCCGCCCGTGATAGCGGAATTCCCCGTCATAATCGTCCTCGATGATATATCCGCCTGTGGACCGGGCCCACTCCAGCAATGCGAGGCGTTTGGTGATTGGCATGGTCATCCCCCGGGGAAACTGGTGGGACGGCGAGATGTACACAGCATCTGCCCCGCTGCTGTACAGCTTGTCTATCTGCAATCCATCCTCCTCCAGCGGAATGGGCAGAATGCTATATCCGCTGCGCCGGAATGCCGCAGGCAGCAGGTGGTACCCCGGATCTTCGATACCCAGCCCGCTCACCCGTCCTTTCAGCAGCAGACACAGCAAAGAACACAGCGTATACTGGTCGCCGCCGACTACAATCTGCTTCTCCGTGCAGCGCAGCCCGCGGAATTGCCGCAGATGGGCGGCGATGCTCTCGCGGAGGGCCGGCTCCCCCTGGGGATCGCCGTACTGGAGCAGGTCTGGATTCGCGAGCTGCTCCTGGTAGAGGCTGCGCCATATTTTGTGCGGGAACAGGGAGAAATCATTGCGCGACATATGGAAATCATACGCGTAGTGCCGTGAATCACGGGGCGTGATCGGGCGGGGTGCCGGACTGGGCCGTTCCCCGGCGGCAGCAGGGCTGCCTTCCCGGTGAACGGGCAGAATATAGTAGCCGCTGCGCGGCTTGCTGGCGATGAAGCCCTCTGCCAGAAGCTGCTGGTATGCAAGCTCCACCGGAGTGGCGCTGATTCCGCATAACGCCGCCAGGCGGCGGATAGAGGGCAGGCGCGTCCCGCTCTGGAGGGTGCCGCCCAGGATTGCTTTTGCCAGATAATTATAGAGCTGTATGTAGTACGGGACCTCGCTGTGTTCATTCAGATCAGGGACAAGCAGCATCCTTCACCTTCAATCTGTCCTTTGAAATTAGACGTTTTTGTATATTTTATAGTATGCAGTACTGCATTACCATAAGAGCTATAACAACAGGTGGGAGATGACGGGAATGAACAGGCATTCAGAACTTGTAACAGGGGAAAAGGTATATCTGCGCCCGCTCAACGGGGAAGATGCAGAAATGTATTATCATATGTTCTACGGCACGGAAGTCCGCAGGCTTACAGGAACGAAGAAGCATATCACCAAAGAGCAGATTGAGAATTATATCGCGCGTAAATCCGGAGATGACAGCACGGTGCTACTGCTCATCGCGCTGAAGGAGAATGATGAGGTTATCGGCGACATCGCTATTCAGGACATCGATGGGGATAACCGGAATGCCAATCTGCGGATCGCCATCGGGGACGAGCGGCATCAGGGACAAGGATATGGGCGTGAAGCGCTGCTGTTGATGCTGGATTATGGCTTCGGCATTCTGAATCTGCACAGGATTGAGCTGGAGGTCTACAGTTATAATGCCCGTGCTGCGCATGTATATGAGTCCATCGGGTTCGTGCAGGAGGGGGTGCGGCGTCAGACGCTGTTCTATAACCATGAGTATCATGATGTGATAATGATGGGCATGCTGGAGAGTGAATACCGGGAGCGTTATTTGAAGTAGAGCAGGAAGGTCAAATAAGGTCAAATACTTAATAATGTTAAAATTTATTATAAAAAAAGAGCCGAAACGCCGGATTTTCCCGGTTTTTCGGCTTATACCGGTTTTGTTTTCTCCGGGGGTGCAGGCTATAATAAAGCCATAGGTCAGACAAAGTCAAAGTCTTAGCAAGACCGAATTCAAAAAATCAAAAGTCAAATGAAAGGAGAATGAAAGATGTTTGATTTGGTTCCTTTTGGTAAACGCAGAGATGATGCTTTTGGTGTGTTGGCGAAGTCGCTGAACGAAGTGTTTAATGATGATTTTTTCGCACCGCTGACAAGTAACGCGCTGTCTTTCCGGACCGACATCCGTGAGAGTGAAGGGGCATATCTGATCGAGGCCGAGCTTCCGGGCTTCCGCAAAGAAGAAATCGACATTGATTATTCCAGCCCTTACTTGACGATCAAGGCGGTTCGCACAGAAGAGAGCAATGAGGAGAACAAGGACCATCAGATGGTGCGCCGCGAACGGCGGTATGGTGAATATGTACGCCGGTTCTATGTCCAGGATATTGACGATGCGGGCATCCGCGCTTCCCTGAGAGACGGGGTGCTGAGCCTGGAGGTGCCGAAGCGGCAGAAGCCGCAGGGCAAACGGATCGAAATTCAGGATGGCGGAAACGATAATTCAGACCGGAAAGAGCTACAGTAAGCGGAAGGACAGCCTTATGAGGAAGATGGACCTCCAAGTCCGGCTGAAGCTGCCGCTTCTGCAGGAACTCCGGGCTTAGCGGCTGTAGCCGCTGGCCTATCCGGTTCACCGGGCGGCAACAGGATTTCACCGGGCTTTTCATATAGCACTTCATATTAGACGCATTGTAGTGGGGGTTCCGGCTATAATGCGTCTTTTCCCGGAGGAAGGCAGAAGGTTCCCATTACACGAAAGGAGGAGGTTCCGGTGGCGGCAAATTATTATGAGCGTCTTGGGGTAGACAAGAAGGCCTCGAAGCAGGAGATCAAGAAGGCCTATCAGAAGCTGGCCAAAAAATGGCATCCCGATGTCAACAAGGCCCCGGAGGCAGAGGCGAAATTCAAGGAAGCAGCCGAGGCATATGAGGTGCTGGGCGATGAAGACAAGCGCAAAATCTATGATGAGGAGCTCCGCTATGGAGCCGCCGCAGGCTCACGGGGTCAGCGCAGCTACGGATCGGCCTCCTCTGCGTCATGGGAATCGCCGTTTGGCGCGGGCTGGAGCAGCGGAGCCGCTTCTTCCGGCGGTATACCGGAAGAGGATCTGTTCGGTATGTTCTTCGGCAGCCGGGGCGCGGCTGACCGTACCGGCTTCTTCTCGGGCAGCAGTGGTGCCCGTCCAGGCGGAAGCCCGTGGGGGGATGAGTTCAGTACGATGCAGGCCCAGCTTGAGATTACGCTGGAGCAGGCCTACAAAGGCGGCAATATCAGCGTTCAGGCGGCAGGCAAAGACCTGAACGTACAGATTCCGGCACGCTCGGCGGAAGGGACCGTCCTCCGGGTACCCGGCGGCGGAAGCGGAGCGGGGCAGGGCGGCGATCTGCTGATCTCGCTGCATCTCCTGCCGCATGAGATCTATGAGCCGGACGGCGGGGATCTGCTCGGCACGGTTGAGATCGCCCCTTGGCAGGCTGTGCTTGGCGGGGAAGCCAAGGTAGCGCTGCCGGATGGCAGCAGCGTGAAGCTGAAGATCCCTGCCGGAATAGCCAGCGGCGGAACGCTGCGCCTCTCCGGCAAGGGGCTGAGACGTCCGGACGGAACGAATGGTGACATCCTGTTTCGGATGGAGATGGTCATTCCGGCCGGAACGACCGAGGCAGAGAAGAAGCTGTACCGTCAGCTGGCGGAGTCCGGCAGCTTCCAAGCCGGCGCGAAACGGCGTACCACAGGCGGAGCGCAGCGGCGAAGAGCGGCAACACGGTAAAGAACATTTAAGTTCAGCATATATAACAGCCGGGCATCCGGTTGATTAACCTATACATTAGAAAGGCGATGATTTTATGGATTTCAATAAGCTTACCCAGAAGCTGCAGGAAGCGGTAGCAGAGGCGCAGTCGCTGGCGGCTTCCGGCGGGCATCAGGAGATTGACAATCTTCATCTGCTGAAAGCCTTACTTCAGCAGAATGAGGGCCTGCTGCCCCGGCTGCTGCAGAAGATGAATGTTCCCGCAGCCGAACTGCTGCAGGGGACCGATGCGCAACTTCAGCGCAAGCCCAGCGTAAGCGGGAGCGGAGCGGGCACCATGCGGCGCTATGCATCGCCCGCGCTGATTGCCATGCTGGAACAGGCGGAGCAGGAAGCGGCCAAGATGCAGGACGAATTCGTCGCGGTGGAGCATGCCGTCCTGGCGATGGTCTCGGATGCGAGCAGCGGGAACCGCGAGCTGCGCGGGCTGTTCACCAGCCGGGGCGTTACCCGGGAGAAGCTGCTTGGAGTGTTAGCGGAGATTCGCGGACACCAGCGGGTGACCAGCCGGGAGCCGGAGGCCACTTATGAGGTGCTGGAGAAGTACGGCCGCGATCTCGTGGCTGAGGTGCGGGCCGGCAAGATCGATCCGGTCATCGGGCGCGATGCTGAGATTCGCCGGGTAATCCGTATTCTCTCCCGCAAGACCAAGAATAACCCTGTGCTGATCGGGGAGCCGGGTGTCGGCAAGACGGCGATTGTCGAAGGGCTGGCCCACCGGATTGTCCGCCGGGATGTGCCGGAGGGACTGAAGGACAAGACAATTTTCTCGCTGGATATGAGTGCGCTAATTGCCGGTGCGAAATACCGGGGAGAATTCGAGGAGCGGCTGCAGGCGGTGCTGAAGGAGATCCGCGAGAGTGACGGACGGATTATTCTGTTCATTGACGAGCTGCATACGATTGTCGGTGCGGGCAAGACGGAGGGGGCTATGGATGCGGGCAACATGCTGAAGCCGATGCTGGCCCGGGGTGAGCTGCACTGTATCGGGGCGACCACGCTGGATGAGTACCGCAAATATATCGAGAAGGACCCGGCGCTCGAACGCCGCTTCCAGCAGGTGCTGGTCAGCGAGCCGGATGTCGAGGATACCATTTCGATTCTGCGCGGCTTGAAGGAACGCTTCGAGGTGCATCACGGGGTCAAAATCTATGACAGCGCTCTGGTAGCAGCCGGTGTGCTGTCTAACCGTTATATCACGGACCGTTTCCTGCCGGATAAGGCGATTGACCTGGTCGATGAAGCCTGCGCAATGATCCGCACGGAGATTGACTCCATGCCCGGTGAGATGGATGAAGTAACCCGCCGCCTGATGCAGATGGAGATTGAAGAAGCCGCGCTCAAAAAAGAAACCGACGACGCGAGCGCCCGCCGCCTGGAGAACCTCCAGCGGGAGCTGGCCGACCTCAAGGAGAAGCATCTGGGGATGACGGCCCGCTGGGAGAAGGAGAAATCGGCCATTCAGGGCATCCGCGACCTGAAGAAGCGGCTGGAGCAGGCCCGCAAGGATCTGGTCGATGCGCAGGAGATCTATGATCTCAACAAATCGGCTGAATTAAGCTATGGCATTATTCCTGATCTGGAGCGGCAGCTTAAGGCGGCAGAGGAAGCGGCGCAGCAGGACCAGGAGACCCGGCTGCTGCGTGAAGCCGTGACGGAGGAGGAAATCGCCGATATTGTCTCACGCTGGACGGGAGTTCCCGTAAGCAGACTGGTGGAAGGCGAACGGGATAAGCTGCTGCGGCTGGAGGATACGCTGCATGAGCGGGTAGTCGGGCAGGATGAGGCGGTCCGGCTGGTAGCCGATGCGGTTCTTCGGGCTAGAGCCGGCATCAAGGACCCGAACCGTCCGATCGGCTCGTTCCTGTTCCTCGGGCCGACCGGGGTGGGGAAGACGGAGCTGGCCAAAGCACTGGCGGTCTCGCTGTTCGACCGCGAGGACGGCATGATCCGTATCGATATGTCGGAGTACATGGAGAAGCACAGTGTCTCCCGTCTCGTAGGTGCTCCTCCCGGATATGTCGGCTATGAAGAAGGGGGACAGCTGACCGAAGCGGTGCGCCGCCAGCCGTATACGGTAGTACTGCTCGATGAGGTGGAGAAGGCGCACCCTGATGTGTTCAACATCCTGCTGCAGCTGCTGGATGACGGGCGGCTGACCGATTCGCAGGGCCGGATGGTCGACTTCAAGAACACTATTGTCATCATGACCTCCAATATTGGCTCACCGCATCTGATTCAGGGCACGGATGATAACGGCGAGCTGACCGAAGCCGTCAAGGATCGGGTCATGAAGGAGCTGAGCGGGCACTTCCGTCCGGAGTTCCTCAATCGCGTAGATGATATCGTAATGTTCAAGCCGCTGACCCTGAATGAGACGGAGCAGATTGTTGTGAAGCTGGTCGATGGCCTGCGTCTGCGCCTCTCAGAGCGGAATATCGGTCTTAAGCTGAGTGACCAGGCGGTCCGCTTCATTGCCGAGGAAGGCTTCGATTCCATCTATGGGGCCAGACCGCTGAAGCGGTTCATCCAGCGCAGTCTGGAGACCCGGGTAGCGCGCGCGCTGATTGCCGGAGAAGCGGAGGAAGGCTCAGTGATGACGGTGGACGAAGCGGACGGCGAGCTGACTGTTGCAATAGCGAAATCAGAGTCTGCGAAGACAGTAGGATCGATGTGAAATGTAATGGGCCCCGGCGTCACCTCTTAGTACAGTGTCAGATTTAAAAGGGTGGATAAGCTTGTGAAACTCAGGGGTTCGTGTAATGAAACCCTATCATCCCAAAAAATCTAACGGACCGAAGAGACCTTATCCCCACGAGAACGCCACCTTTTGCAACGTAACGGACTCAGTGGACCTTATCGTCTTTCTGCGAGACGTTTTGGAGCTGAATTGCAGGGGATAAGGTCCTTGCGGTCCGCTAATCGCCTAAGTGACGACTTTCTTCCCGGATAAGAGCCCCTGTGTCCGTTACGCTAAGCCAAACGCCCCCAAATAACAACCATCTATTGAAAAAAATATGTAATTTGAAGGGTAATTTATTCTACTCCACTATTTTAAATCTGATGAGGTACTAGGATAAATCTTATGTCAAATAAGGTTCGTTAGAAAGAGACAAAAGCATATCTTTGTAGATGATATAAATATGGACTGGAACTGCCGTTGGAAGCGGTGCGGGGCAAAGCGAACATGGGCCTTTGGCGCTTTTACAGACCTCCCGGCTAGGTCTTTGGTATGGTCCAACCAGCATCCGATTGAGACTATGCGACGATTTTTTGTAAATATGTGGTTGGAATGTTGTCATGGCGGGAGCTGCCGGGTAATAAAAATGATTAGAACTTTCGAATATGGCTGGATTTGCAGCAGAAGCCAAGGAAACGGAGGGAGAGATCATGGCGGCACAGACGGTATCCGGTATCAGCCCGGTACAGGCCACTACAGCTTACGGCAGCACACAGAGCGAT
The DNA here is from genome assembly GCF_000517965.1 of Paenibacillus sp. FSL R7-277. Classification (NCBI taxonomy): domain Bacteria; kingdom Bacillati; phylum Bacillota; class Bacilli; order Caryophanales; family Paenibacillaceae; genus Paenibacillus; species Paenibacillus sp. FSL R7-277. The sequence goes on along the minus strand of NZ_ASPX01000014.1, from coordinate 111,445 downwards.
GTCAGTTCTCTGGAGAAGCAGCGCAACCGGCTGCTGATGGAGCTGGACAAGGTGAATGCGGCGCAGGGCGGAGAGATGCAGACTCCTTATCGCCGGGAGCAGCTGCAGCGGCAAATACGGCAGCTGGAGGCCCATCTGGTGCAGAAAAGCGGGAGTACCGCTTCGGCTTCATTTGTACCTGCTCCCCCGCTTCAGGATCATACTCCGCCCTGGCGGACTGAGGGAAAGGGAGGCCTTAAGGGCATCGGTCTGACCGATCCCCGGACAGCGACGGTAGACGCAGAGGGCCATTTCGACGCGTTGATTTAGATAAGGGAGTAGTGAACCCAATCCTTCCCTTTGACCGCGTTCATGTTTTCAAAGAAGCTTTGAGCGCGTTTGTTGTTAGTAGAAGTAATCCAAGTCATGTTGGCATAGCCATGATTCTGTGAGTATTTTTGACATGCCAGGAATATTTGTGATTCCACTTCGGTATCTCTAAAGGGTTCTCTTACAAAGAGGTCGTTCATAACACTGATTTTATCTGCTTTCATAGTGCTGAATGTAAAGAATAGGGTAGCAAAGCCGACTAACTCTCCATTCTGCTCTGCCACGAACTGCACCCCCTGCTGCTGGTCAAAAAGGGTCTGGATTAAAGTGTTGATTTTATCGGCAGGAGGTTTAGGATTCTGATAAAAACCAACGATGTATTCATACATCAGCTCGGTCAGACTGTTTACATCATAAGGCTCAGCGTTTCTAATTATCAATGGCATAGGTATGCTCCTTTTTCGCGAATAATGAATAATAATACAACTATTAGAATAATAATTCAATGCGCGATAGACATATCCGTACAAAAAAGGCCATCCATAAAGGATGACCTTATCCAAAATCTAAAAGATTCTCACTATATTGTTAGAAACGGCCGGATAGTGTTCGAATATTTGCAGATCATGGAATGGGAGCGGAATTAATCCGCTGTGATGAGCCTCATTTAGAAACCGTTCGTTATTTTCTGTACTGGAAAAAACCCCGTTCGGCCGATTGCTTAGCAAATTATCGCACCAGTAGCATTCATCGCCGGTGATTATATAGTTGGTATTAACCGATTCAAAGTAAACCACCGATGAACCAGGGCTATGCCCGCCGATCACCTTGAATCTGAACTGGTTGTCGTAAATATATTCGTTGTCTACGGTGACAACCGGGCCTTGAAGCAGCTTCTCCTTGATGGCCGGCGGGCACTGCTGTAGCGCAGTTTCATAGTCGGTTTTTGAAATAATGATTTCAGGCTTATCAAACAAGTCAAGATTCTCAATATGGTCAAAGTGACTATGCGTAATGATGACTGTATCTACGGAGCTTAGATTGCCAATGATGCCTCTTAACTCGTCTGCAACGTCTGTTAGTGTAATCCCCCATTGCTGTGCCACATTCTCATCGCGAAAGCCTGTATCGATACAGATTGTTTTATTATTATGCTTGGCAATATAAAATGACCACGCAATCTGGACTAATTCCTCCGAATGATGCATATCGCGGTATACGTTGCTTAAGCGAAATGAAGATTCACCAAATTTTACGGCGTAGAGTTCCATGGATTGGTTCAACCCCTTCTCGTGGCATCCGAGTTATACAATGTACGATTCAATATTTAATGAGTTTACCCCATTTCGCCGTGCCCGGTCTAGAGTGTCGATGGAAGCCTCGATAATGATGCGGATATCTGTGCTGGCTCCGAACGGTCCGACCAGACCTCCGATGTAACATCCCATGGGCCTCAAGCTGCGAACTCTCCGATCTTCAACGCATGAACACCCTTTCATAAGTTATTCCGTCCGGAACTTCTTATAGTAACCATAAACCTTACCCTAGCAGGAATGTCAATACCTAGGGTGCAGTCAGCATGAATGCTGGTCTTGCCTGATAGATTAGCTATTCCCAATGAATGACAAGCGGGCAGCGCCACGATAGGTCGGCGTTTGCCCGCTTGTTCATGTGCTATCCCCCGCCTGTATGAAGTTAAGAATCTCCGTCACAATATGTGAAATGGCATCCTCCCGCGGGAGGAGGATGCATTGACTGACTATTTCGATGTCCTCCTGAAATAGCTCGATGATCTGGAGCATGGCCTCCGGCTGTTTCTGGCGGACACCTGTCAGAAGGTCTGCGAATTCGCTGTCTGTGATAGCTGCTGGAGCATTTTTTGCTTCCATTTGTTAACCCCCTGTTGACTCATATGCAGCTGTGCCGCGACCTCAGCCTCTGTCATTTCCTGCAGATAAATCTTTTGCAGAATCACCTTTCCTTTGGCTGGAAGGGTATCTAATAGCTGCTCAACGGACAACCGGTTAATCATCTCCTCCGCTTCATCCCGCTGAGCCGGGCGGATATCCATGAAGGTACATTCATGCCGGCGGGTTCGCTTGCTGCGGTATTGTAAGCGCCAGCCGATTCGATAGATTTCCTGCCGGTAACGCTGTATCATTTGCTGTTCCATTGCCGTTACGCCTCCTCTTCTATATATCTTTCTAATAATAGGGAAATATTAGGATGTATTTTACAACCAAAATACGAACTTATGTTCTGTTATTTTAGCATATTTGCCTGCGGACCTATAGTGATATATTTCCTGAAGCTTATTTGCAAAAAAAGAAGAAGCTCCGATAAGGAGCTTCTTTCTCTCTTCTTATGACTTAGCCCTCCGCCTTATTCGCTCCAACTCACCAGCCGGGGCTTCGGGTCAAGGATGGACTGATACTGCTCCTTCCAGCCGTACTCAGCATCCGGGTCCAGCAGCATATAACGCAGATACTTCTCCAGCCGGAATTCCGGCTTCGACCAGCCAAGATGCTTCAGCCGCAGGTTGCTTAACTGATGGGGCAGCTCGAAGATATTCTCCGGCAGCCGCCCGCAGTGCTGCGGAAGATCATTCCAGGTATAGGTGAAGTCTTCCCGGTAACGGAGCAGGAACGGGCGGTAGCTCTGGTGGGCCTGCCAGTACATATCCTCGCGGTAGCTGGCCTCATCCCAGAAGTCGTAGAGCCGGAAGCAGAACAAGTCGCAATCCGCTGTCCGCAGCAGGGAGTCAACCTCCTCTGGAAAACAGGACTCGAACAGCTCATCCCCGTCCAGATTAAGAATCCACTCCGGACGGGTTGCAACCACCGCCTCCCACTGCTGCTTGCGCAGCTCTGATTCATTATGGAAGAGGGAGACAGGATTCTGTATCAGGTGGAGCGGAATCCCCTCAAGAGCCTCCCGGCAGATATCGGCTGTATCATCTGTGCTTGCGTCGTCGATAATGACGGCCTCATTAATATACTTGCGGTGCTCCTCGAGCACCTGGCGCAGGAATCTGGTGCCTTCATTCTTGACGATCATCGTGAGGGTCAGCTTGGGCCGGCGGGAAGCAGCTGCCGGAGTGACCGGGGACGCTGCAGAAGCGGATTGAGGCTTCTGCAGCCCTGCTCCTCCGTCCCCGCCTGTGCTGGCTCCTTCTGCCGTCTCGCCTGCGTCAGCAGGCAGAGGCTCCTTGGACAAGCGCTGCCGGGCTTCGGCTTCGGTCCACAGCACATCCCACTGCGCTGCTGCCTCTTGTACTCTTTTGTCAGCAGGGGACGGAGCCGTCTCTGCATGGCCCGGCAGATCAGCAGCGGCTGCTGTATCGCCGTCCTCCGGGACCGCTGCTTCAGTCCGGGCCCCGGGCTCCCCTTCTGCTATAGAAGCTGCTTCCGTGCCCGAGGTGTGCCGGATGAATTCCGCCACCAACTCCAGGTCGCTATCTCTGTAGAGGTGCAGCGCCGGGAAGTGGGTGTCAACGAAGAGAGGAATGCCGAGGGCCGCTGCACGGATGCAGAAATGACGGTCCTCTCCCCAGTAGGAAATATTACGGACCCGGTCGTAGCTGATCCCGGAGCTGAGGGCTGAGCTGCTGATCAGCGTGCAGGCACCAAGTCCGCCAACCTCATAGATTCCAGGCTGCTGCATCTTCAGCAAAAAAGCATAGAAACGGCGCTGAATCTCATCCGGAGAGAGCTGCTCCCCCGGATGAATCTCCCACTGGTTGTATTCGTCATGCATCCATACCTGCGGCTGAAGCAGTGTATTCGGCTGCCACTGTGTCCAGAAAATCTCGGAGATAATATCCTTGCCTGTACCGATCAGATGCAGCAGCGTATCCGGGTGCAGAATGAGGTCCGAATCAATCAGGAACAGGTAGTCATAGCCGAAGGCCTCCGCCCGCCGGATCATCAGATTCTTGAATCCGGCCACCTTCCAGACCAGATTGGAATGCCAGACATGAGTATGCTCATCTCGGATATAGTCATCATGGTAGCCGGAGGATTGCAGGAAGACGGATCTGCCGTTCCGGGCGAACTGCTGCAGCAGCTGGCTTGCGGCTTCATCCGGGTTATCGTCAATCAGATAGAAATCAAGATCGATATCCTTCAGGTTCAGACGCAGCAGAGAGTTCAGGAATTGCTCCAGGATCGCCGGTTTTTGATGGATCGGGCTGCCCAGCAGCACCCGGGTTCTATTCGGATTCATAGCAGCCACTCCAGAATAAGGTCAACATGATAGAACATCCCCTTGGATTCGCAAATAGTTGATATAAATTATATGTATTCGATATTTTTAGAGAAGTACCAGACTTTCCCCATTTCCCCGAAATAATCACCTGCATGTATAGAAGAGAGCCGTATTGCCGTTTGCCCTGAGCTATTGTACAATACCGCTAATATATATAATCCCCGGAAGAGGGCTGGCAGGAGTGAGAGGATGGACAAGCCAACGTTAAAAGTACAGCAATTGATCAATGTCCTCCTGGCGATGAATCCGCGCGCTGAGGTGTTCCTGCATATGGAGGGCGGAGAGCTTAGGCCGCTCGTGGACGAGGATATCGAGGAGATTTATGCGCCGCTGCATGCTGCCAAGACGGCCGTCTATATCGGTGTACCAGCAGATACTGCAGCCCGTGTAGAGGAGGAGGCGCCATGAAGCAGGCTCTGATCCGTCTGGAGCAGGGACCGGAGGTTCGGCTGGAGCTGTTCGATCAGGAAGCGCCGGGAACCGTAGCCAATTTTGAAAAGCTTGCGAACAGCGGCTTTTACAACGGTCTGGCCTTTCAGCGTGTGGTTCGCGGCTTTGTTGCCCAGGGCGGCTGCCCGGACGGCAACGGCAGAGGCGGCACAGATCCCATTCCCTGTGAGACGCAGGGGAATCCCCATAAGCATGTGCGCGGGGCGCTGTCTATGGCGCATTTTGGACCAGGCACGGGGTCCTGCCAGTTTTTTATCTGTTATGATACGTTCGATTATCTGGACGGCTGGCATACGGTATTCGGCAGGGTTACGGAAGGAATGGAGCATGTCGATGCCCTGCGGCGCGGAGCGGTCATGCAGGAGGTCCGCGTCTGGTAAAGCCCATGGTAAATTCATACATTGTAATTCCTAGTATTCCGATATATAATGACTCAACGACGAGTGGGAATGCTCATAGACATGGAGGAAGAGACAATGCGTAAAGGGATAACAGGGGTTGCTATTCTACTATTATTAACACTGATGATCAGTGCATGTTCGAGTGGGAATAACGCTTCATCTACCAATGCCGCACAGACACCGGCTGCATCACAAGAGCCTGCTGCCGGCGAACCGAAGGATGGAGGCAGTCTGATTATAGGGGTAGCTTCTGATCCGGTGGTACTGAATCCGAACTATGCGGGTGACCGTGTCAGTCTGACGATTGACCAGGCGCTGTATGCTCCGCTGTTCCAGGTGAACAACGGCAAGAAGACCTTCTATCTGGCAGACAGCCTGACACCGTCAAGCGATAATCTGACATATACATTGAAGCTTAAGGATGGACTGACCTGGCATGATGGAGAGAAGCTGACGGCGGATGATGTGGTATTCACCATCGACAGCATTCTTGATGAGAAGCAGAACAGCTTCCTGCGGGCCAACTTCCTTGTCGGCGACAAGGCGATCAAGGCCGTCAAGGTCGATGATCTGACTGTAGAGTTCAAGCTGCCTCAAGTCAGCCCGGCTTTTGAAGCCACGCTTGTACAGGTATTCCCGATTCCGAAGCATATCTACGAGAATGAGACCAACATTGAGAAGAGCACGAAGAACGCTTCTCCTGTCGGCTCCGGTCCCTTCAAATTCAAGGAATACAAGGCGGGCGAATATCTGACGCTGGAACGCTTCGACAACTACTTCGGCGGCAAGCCGCATCTGGATTCCGTCACCTACCGGATTGCCAAGGATACCAATGCTGCGAATCTGGCTCTGCAGAACGGCGAGATTAATGTACAGTATCTGGACCCGAAGGATGTTCCTACGATTCAAGCGACGAATAATTTTGAGATTCTCCCGTATAGCGAAGGCCGCCTCGCTTATCTGATGTTCAATGCGAACAGCGATACCGGTGCCCTCGCCAAAAAAGAAGTCCGGCAAGCCCTGTCTTTGGCCCTCAGCCGCGACGAGCTGATTCAGACGGCGTACACTTCCAGCGAATATGCTGATCCGGCAAAGTCCTTCCTGACTCCGGATGCACTGTACTTCACGAACGATGTCCCTGCCTTTGACAATGATGCTGCCGAGGCGAAGGAACTGCTGGCCACTGCCGGTGAGAGCAACCTGAAGCTCCGGTATATCGTACAGAGCGGTAACAAGGCGCAGGAAGCCATCTCGCTGTATGTGCAGCAGAAGCTGAAGGCAATCGGCGTAGAGGTTGAATTGCAGAACATGGATTCCTCGGCCTGGGTGCAGAAATTCATTGATCTGAAGGCGACCGACTATGAGCTGGCTCTGACCGGCTATATCATGGGCTATGATCCGGATGCGTACCGTATCCTGTTCACTACGGACAGCTCGTCCAACTACTCGCATTATTCCAACAGTGAAGTCGATAAGCTGATGAATGACGGTGCAGGCGAAGCAGATCCGGCCAAGCGTGCAGAGATCTACAAGAAAGCACAGGAGCTGGTAGCCGAGGATGCACCGATCTATCCGATCGCTTATACGAAGACTGTTGTAGCTGTCTCTAAGAACTACGGCGGAGTTGATGAGGCTGTCCTGAAGCCAGTCGTTATCTTCGAAGACCTGTCCAAGATCTACAAGAAATAATCTGCCTCACAAAATAAGCAAGGCAAAAAAATAAGCTGGTTCTCCCAGCTTATTTTTGCCTGTTAAGAGCTGGGAGAAGCTGCGTATGAGACAACTCATCGTCCGAAGGTTGCTGCAAACATTGCCGATGCTGTTTTTTGTATCGGTGGTCTGTTTTACCATGATTAAGCTGGCTCCGGGAGATCCGGTGCTGTCTTTCGTGACGCCCAATATGCACGCTGATGATATTGAGCGCATCCGTCATAATCTGGGGCTGGATAAGCCTGCTTATATCCAATATTTCATCTGGATCAAAGAGATGGTCCAGGGCAATTTCGGGTACTCGCTGGTCAATCACCAGCCTGTGCTGGATCAGATTCTGGACCGCCTCCCCGCAACTGCGGGTCTGATGGGCAGCGCCATTGCCCTGGCCGTCCTTCTGGCCATTCCGCTGGGCCTCGTGGCCGGTGCGAACCGCAACCGCTGGGTAGACAAGCTAATCAATTTTATCGCTTATATCGGCATCTCCATCCCCTTATTCTGGCTGGCTATCCTGCTGATGTATCTGTTCGCGATCAAGCTGCACCTGCTTCCAAGCATGGGGATGCGCACCATTGGTGTGGAATCGCCGCTTGATGTGCTGAAGCACGGGATATTGCCGTGTACGGTGCTGGCCTTCAGTTTCCTGTCCGGGTACGTGCGCTATATCCGCTCCAGCACTATCGGACAGCTTAAGGAGGAGTATGTGCAGATCCAGTACGCTTTTGGCTCGAAGAAATCCACCATCCTGTTCCGGCATGTGCTGAAGCATGTGCTGCTGCCCGTGATCACGCTGATCGGTATGTCGATGGGAGATCTGGTGGCCGGGGCGATTGTTACGGAAACGGTGTTCTCTTGGCCGGGGATCGGCTCCCTGGGGATGACGGCGGTGAAGGGGATGGATTATCCTGTCATTATGGGGATTACCCTGTTCTCTTCCTTAATGCTGATCTTCGGTAATCTGGTAGCAGATATTCTCTACAGCGTTGTCGATCCAAGAATCAAACTGAAGGGGTGACCTCATGAATCGCAGTAAATGGAAAAATCTGCAGTCCGAGCTGTTTACGAACGGTCTGGGTGTCGCTGCTCTTGTCATATTGATGGTGTTTACACTGGGGGCGGTCTTTGCCTTCCTGTCCGGTCATGATCCGAATGCCATGGATGCCATGGCCCGCCTGACGAAGCCCGGCGCCGCGCATCTGTTCGGCACCGATGATTATGGCCGCGACTATCTGTCCAGAGCCTTATACGGAGGCCGGGTCTCGCTGCTGGTCGGGTTTGCCTCCATGGTCGTAGCAACCTTTGTGGGCGTGCTGGTTGGGGTGATCAGCGGATATTTCGGCGGCTGGATCGATAATCTGCTGATGCGGATGCTGGATATTATCATGTCGATCCCGTCCTTCCTGATCCTGCTGCTGCTCAGCGTCTATCTGAAGCCGAGCATCGGCAATCTGATCATTATTATTGCTCTCTTGATGTGGATGAATGTGGCACGTGTCGTCCGCGCGGAGACCCTGACGATCAAGGAACGGGAGTACGTGTTATATGCCAAAGCCTCGGGACAGAGTGCCTTCGGTATGATCTGGCGGCATATCCTTCCGGGGCTGATACCGGTGATTATTGTAGGGGCGACGAATAATATTGCCTCGGCCATTATGATGGAATCGTCGCTCAGCTTCCTCGGCTTCGGGGTACAGCCGCCGAATGCCACGTGGGGGAGTATGCTGAACAGCGCACAGGGGTATATTGCCCAGGCACCTTATCTGGCGCTGTTCCCCGGGCTGATGATCCTGTTTACGGTGCTGAGCTTTAATGTGCTGGGAGATATTTTGCGGGTCGGCTTTGAACCTAAGCTGATCCGAAGATAGGAGGGCTTAACATCATGACTGAACGGCTGCTGACTGTTGAGAATTTACAGGTTTCCTTCGCTACCCGGGACGGGGAGAATCAGGCCGTCCGTGGCGTTAGCTTCCATATTGATGCGGGTGAGACCGTAGGCATTGTCGGGGAATCCGGCAGCGGCAAAAGCGTTACAGCCAAGGCGGTCATGTCACTGATCACACCGCCGGGGCATATGACTGCCGGGAAGCTGGAGTTCCGCGGCAAGAGCCTGAAGGGGCTTACGGAGAAGCAGTGGCGGTCCTTGCGGGGCAACCGGATTGCGATGGTCTTCCAGGACCCGATGACCTCGCTGAATCCGGTCAAGCGAATCGGCCAGCAATTGACAGAGGTTATCCGCAGACACCGCGGACTGGATAAAGCGGCGGCGTATACCGAAGCGGCGGAGCTTCTCCGCCAGGTCGGCATCCGTGATCCGGAGCAGCGGCTGAAGCAATATCCCCATGAATTCAGCGGAGGGATGCGCCAGCGGGTGATGATCGCGATGGCGCTCTCCTGCCGCCCGGAGCTGCTGATTGCCGATGAGCCTACCACCGCGCTGGATGCGACCATCCAGGCGCAGATCCTCGATCTGTTCAAAGAGCTGAAGGAACGGGGAGATACAGCTGTTGCGCTTATTACTCATGATCTGGGAGTGGTAGCCCAGGTCTGCACGCGCGTCATTGTCATGTATGGCGGACTGGTGATGGAGGAGGGGACGGTGCAGGATATCTTCTACCGGCCTCAGCATCCGTATACGCAGGGCTTGCTGCGTTCCATACCGAAGCGCGGCGGCGGTGAACGTGAGCGGCTGATTCCGATCGAGGGCACACCGCCCGATCTGCTGAATCCCCCGCCCGGCTGCCCGTTCATGGACCGTTGTCCGCATGCCTTCGCCCGCTGCAGTGAACGTCCTCCGGTAGTCGAGTTTGCACCGGGGCACCGCTCGATGTGCTGGCTGACCGAAGGTACAGAAGAGAAGACAGCAGTTACAGCGGGGAGGGATTTCACTTGAGTGAGCGCAAGGTGCTTGTGGAGGTTAGCAATCTGAAGAAGCATTTCCCGAAGGGCAAGGATTTGCGCGGACGGGATAAGGGCGTACTTAAGGCTGTGGATGGGGTCAGCTTCCAGATCCGTCAGGGCGAGACCTTCGGACTGGTTGGTGAATCCGGGAGCGGCAAGTCCACGGTCGGACGCTGTCTGCTCCGTCTGTACGATTATACAGACGGAGAGGTGTTCTACGACGGGAAGCCGCTTGGCAAGCTGGGCGAGAAAGGGCTGAAGCCCTTCCGCAGGCGGATTCAATCAATTTTCCAGGACCCGTATTCCTCGCTTAATCCAAGCCTGAACGTACTGGAGCTGATCAGTGAGCCGATGCGGATTCACGGTCTCTATCCGGGCGAAGAGCGCAAGGAAGCGGTGGCAGAGCTGCTGGAGAAGGTGGGGCTGAAGCGGGAGCATCTGTACCGCTTCCCCCATGAATTCAGCGGCGGGCAACGCCAGCGGATCTCCATTGCACGGGCGCTGTCGGTCCGGCCCGAGTTCGTCGTCTGCGATGAGCCCATCTCTGCGCTGGATGTTTCTGTCCAGGCTCAGGTCGTTAATATGCTGGAGGATCTGCAAGCCGAGTTCGGACTGACCTATCTGTTCATCGCCCATGATCTGTCGATGGTCCGCCATATTGCTGACCGGATCGGCGTGATGTACGGCGGCCGGCTGGTGGAGGTGGCTCCAAGCGATGAGCTGTACGATAATCCGCTCCACCCCTACACCAGAGCCCTGCTGTCCTCCATTCTGGAGACAGACCCGATGATGGCCAGCCGCAGAATCCAGCTGGAGGCTTACCCGGCTACGCGCGGGACAGAGGAAGCCGCTGCACTGCGGGAAGTGAGTCCCGGACATTATGTGGCCGGGGAATATGCAGACTAATATTATGAACGAATCTTAGAAGATACACATCTGTGAATCAAGGAGGAGATACAATGACAATACCGACTAGCAAGGTCAAGCTATCACAATGGGATGCCCTTCTGCTGGAATCGCTGCGCGCGCTGTCCGGATCTGACGAAGAGCTGCTGCGCAGAGTCAGCGAAGGGGATTTGCCGGCCGATGAGAGTAAATACGAGTTCGATTACGGGCAGTTGTCTGTCCTTGCAGAGGAACAGCCGGAGGGATTCCGCCGGGCCGTTCTGGAAGGCTACCAGATTAAATACAATACCATCCGCGGAATCCGCAGCTGGATAGAGGTTGCGCTGGGTATTGAAGCGAAGCTGGAGCTTGCGGAGGGGCAGGAAGCGGTGGAAGCGGAATTAACGGAGGCTGAATGCGAACGGCTGGAGGATGTGTTGTCTTACGGCTGGGCGGTCACTGGCGGGCCTGCTGGAGACGGCAGTACCGGAACGTACCGGATTGAGCCGATTCAGCGCTAGCATCTGATATAGGGAAAGCCAAAGACAGCCGCTCCAGGAATGGGAGCGGCTGTCTACATTTACATATTCAACTGAATTCTGCGCGTGCTTAGTATGCCTTCCAGTCCGGTAGGGTCAGTGCTGACCTTGCGGGCAACGAAGGCTTCGGCCCGCTCCGAGGTGCGCAGGCGCAGCGGCTTGGTCTCAAGCTGTACCAGCTCCCACATCACATCCGCAACAGAGTCTGCCGTCTGCGGCTCCACATTGCGCTCCAGGAAGGCCGCTCTATAAGCATCCAGAATCGGCTTGTACTCGTCTTCCAGAACGCCGCCGGTGCTGGCGACATGCCCCATGACGGTTGAATTGAACTCCGTAGCAATCGCCCCTGGCTCCAGCAGGGTGATATCGATATTGAACTGCGGCTTGTAATAGGTGGCCAGACTCTCCAGCAGCCCTTCTACTGCGAATTTGCTGGCGCAGTAGACCTCATTCATCGGTTGCCCGACCAGTCCGCCGACACTGGAGGTCGCCACAATATGGGCGTAGCCAGTCTTTTGCAGCAGCGGCAGTGCAGCCCGGATCGTATGCATGACCCCGTACACGTTGGTATTGAAGACATCCTCGATCTCAGGGAACGGTGCCTGCCCAAGCGCTCTCAGATATCCGAATCCGGCATTGCAGAATAATAGATCCAGCTTGCCTTGCTCCGCTTCTATCCGGTCAATAACCTGCTGAATACTCTCCGGCTGCGTCACCTCCAGCTCTACGAACTGCAGACCCTCCACATTCTGGTACAGCTCCTGTTCACGCTTCAGATGGCGGGTTCCGGCATAGACCGTCCAGCCCTCATGGGCGAACTTCAGTGCAGTGGCAAGGCCGATGCCGGAGGATGCTCCGGTGATACAGATTACTTTGTTCATACCAGCTTTCGCCTCCATTAGTTTGAACTTCATTGATTTGGACCTGTTGAAAAAGGTATATATGTTCCAGTTTTGCCCACATTATAGCATATAGCAATAGAGCTTCCTGTAAATCGACATAAAGTTCGCGGTTTCGCGGGAATTGGGCGATGCCAAAGTTGCTATATTTGTTTTCAGTACGGTACACTATAATAAAAATCTTATCTGCCAGCGAATGGAGAGGAACAAGGGAACAATGGAAGTATTCAAGCGTTATGTCGCCAATTTAACAGTCCGGCGCTTCTTGATTCTGGGATTGATTGGACTGCTGCTGTACAGTATCAGAGATATGCTGAATCTGGTGCTGCTGACCTTCCTGATCGCTTATGTGATGAACAGCTTTCAGGTGCTATTAAGCAAGCGGATCGGCAAATTTGTGAAGGTGAACAGCAAGGTCATCATCATTATACTGTATGTGGCGCTGATCAGCATGATCGTCATGGCACTCGTCAAATATATGCCCAAGGTATTCTCACAGATCAAGCAGTTAACCACTTTTCTCGGCACGCTGACCTCCGATGATATTCCGCAGAATGAAATTATGCAGTACTTGTTCCGAAAGGTCAGGGAGCTCAATTATCAGAGCTATTTGAATCAGGGGATCGAATATGTCTTCAAAATCAGCAACTGGGGCACCACCTTCGTCCTGTCCACGATTCTAAGCCTTGTCTTCATTCTGGAGAAGAACCGGATCGTCAGCTTCACCTCCCGTTTGAGAGACAGCAAGATCTCCTGGTTCTATGTGGAGCTGGAGTATTTCGGCAGAAAATTCATCTCCTCCTTCGGCAAGGTCATTGAAGCACAGATTCTGATTGCGCTGTTCAATACTTTGTTTACCGTGGTCGGGCTGTGGGTGCTTGGTTTCTTTTTCGAGCCATTCCCGTATCTGTTCGCCCTCTCCATTATGATCTTCATGCTCAGCTTGATTCCGGTCGTCGGCTTTGTCATTTCGCTGATTCCGCTGTGCATTATCGGTTATAACACGGGTGGACTGATGCTGACGATCAACATTCTGGTGATGATTGCCCTGTTACATGTCATAGAGGGCTACTTCCTCAACCCGAAGCTGATGTCCTCCAAAATGAACCTGCCGATGTTCTACACGCTCGTAGTGCTTTTGTTCTCCGAGCATTATATCGGGGTATGGGGACTGATTCTCGGGATTCCAATCTTCGTCTTTTTCCTGGATATTCTGGATATCAGCCGGGACAATAAGCCTTCACTGGAATGACGCAGCCAATGATATAATCCGTAGTACGCATAGGGCGATATTCAACCTGCTCAAGGTTCGGGTATCGCCTTTTTTATAGAATTTATATGTTTTGGGGTCCCCGCAAAGTACCTGAGTCATCATCGAAGCTAAAGTCCCACTTGGTGGGGTTACCTTAGGAGGAATAACCGGATGATCAGATATCCCGTATTAGAAGCAGAAGCTGTTATTGGTGTAACTGCACCCTCATCAGGAGTGGGGGAGGAGCTTCGTGAACTGCTTGAGCTGGCTGTAGAACGGCTGCAAAAAAGAGGGTACGGCGTAGTATGCGGACCGACAGCATGGACACAGGAGAAGGCTAAATCGGCCCCGGCTGCTGTACGTGCCGCTGAATTCAACGCGATGATGGCCGATGAGTCCATCGGACTCGTCGTGCCTCCCTGGGGCGGGGAGCTGCTGATTGAGATGCTGGAGCAGGTGGATTTCAGCAAGATGAAGTGTAAATGGATTCTCGGGTATTCCGATATCAGTGTGCTGCTGCTGGCTGTCACGCTGAAGACGGGGATTGCCACTGCCCATGGCACGAACTTCATTGATCTCCGGGGAGAAGAGACAGACCCGACAACCGCCATGTGGGACAAGGTATTGTCTACGCCAAGCGGTGGTTCTGTACTTCAGCAATCCTCACAGCAGTATCAGCTGGAATGGGGAGGAGGCGAGCCGTCGCCCCATGTGTTCAACCTTACAGAAGCCACTAGCTGGAAGACGGCGGGCAATCAGGCCCTCGCCATGCAGGGCCGCCTGCTGGGCGGCTGTATTGACGTTATCCGTCATCTGATCGGCACATCGTATGGAGAGGTGCGGCATTTCCAGCAGCACTATATCCATAATGAGCCTATTCTGTGGTACTTAGAGAACTGTGAGCTGTCCGTGACCGACCTGCGCCGCTCCCTGGTGCAGATGAAGCTGGCGGGCTGGTTCGAGCATTGCAGCGGCCTTATGTTCGGCCGCAGCGCGGCTAACCGCCCTATGGACGGGTACACCGTAGAGGATGTCTACCAGGAGCTGGCCGATGAGCTGGGCCTGCCAGTCGCATACGATATCGACTGCGGGCACCTGCCTCCCCAGGTTACTTTGGTGAACGGTGCTTTTGCAGAGGTGGTGGTTGGTGCAGGTAAGGGAACGGTGACGCAGTACTTCCGGAAGTAGAGGAACTTAGTAGGATGCTCGTACGAACTCTATTTTCCGCCTTTTCTCATACCATAATCAAACCTCTCTTAAACAGGTATATTCGTCATATATAATGTGAATTTATGTCGAATTTAGTTGAAAAAAAGTGCTGGGATTATTCAAGGAATACTCTACGAATGGCTGGCATCCTGTATAATTTATGAATATACAGACAGCCATAGCTGCTGATTCCTGAGCAGTGAATTCCTCACGAAAGAGAGTAATGACTATGAAATCCATCGCCTGGGTGACTGACAGCACCAGCACCATTGATTCTGAATTCGCTATGAATAACCATGTGTATATCGTCCCCCTCCGTCTAATCGTCAATAATGAATGTTATAGAGAAAATATAGATATTAACGCTGATCAGTTCTATGACAAAATGCGTCAGCATGACAAGGTAGGCAGCTCCCAGCCGCCGATTGGCGAGTTCGTGGAATTATACGAGCGTCTGAAGGAAGAGTATGACGAGATTATTGCGATCCATTGTTCCTCCGAGCTTAGCGGGACCTTCAACACCTCGATGCAGGCGGCAGACATTGCTGGAGTGAACGTAATTGGTATCGATTCCAAAGTAGGCGCATACCCCATCCGTGAGATGCTACTACGCGGTATTCACTGGCAGCAGGCAGGCTGCTCTGCACAGGAGATCAAGAACAGAATTGATAATATAATCGAGGAAATGTCCTTCTATATTATCCCTGCCAGCCTGAGCCAGCTGCACCGCAGCGGACGGCTCTCCGGCTCTCAGTTCCTGCTGGGCCAGCTGATGCGGATTCATCTGCTTCTGCGGTTCGATGAGGGCAAAATTGTCGTCGCCGATAAAATCCGCACCTTCAAGAAGACGAAGCAAAAGCTGCTGGAGACCATCCAGGAGGAAATCGGCCGCTTCCAGGATGTATGCATTATGCACGCCAACAATAAAGAAGAGGCGCTGAGCCTGGAGTGGGCCATTAAGGCCATGTCCCCTTCGGTGCGTACAGAGATTATGACCTTTGTCCCGGTGGTAGGTGCTCATATGGGCGAGGGGACACTGGCGCTGTCTTGGATTAACCGTACGGCCTTGAATAGTATTGATGCTGAGGATGAAGTGCTGGAGTCTGTACTCTAGGCTGATTTGCGCCAGGTTTAACTGCCGCTCCCGTCCCTAATGAACCTGATAGACGCTTGGACTTCCGCATGTGGGAGGCAAGCGTCTTTTTGCTTTTGAGAAGACTCCGGTCAACCCGTGTTGACAGTACGAATCCTATTCGTTATGGTGATTAAAAACAGGATTCAATTGAGAATGATTATCTGTTCGATCATTTAGGGGGAGCTTGCGAATCAGCTATGGATGCTCTGAGAATTATACAATTATGGAATCAGGTGACGGTGCGCGTGCTTGATGTGCGGCTGAAGCAGGCCGGAACCGGCGGGGATTTGAAGCAGTACCGCTTACCGGCGAGTGCATTTTTATTTGTTTTCCAAGGGCAGGGTGAGTTGTGGGTTGACGATGAGGTATGGCTATGCGACCGTTTTTACGTGCTGCACGCCGGTAAAGGCGCTCAGGTGACGATCCGGAGCCAGGAAGCACTAAGCGTATATATCGTACTGTACAAAGCTTCGCTGCCCGCTTCGGCCTCGTATGAATTTCATAGGATGATGCATGAATCCGACCCGTTTCTGGACAACTGGGGCTTCCCGCCCGTTGAACCGCTGGCTATGTTAGAGCTGCTTCAGACAATATGCGGCAGTTGGCTTCAATTGGATGACGGATTGACCCGGCTGTCGGTCAAGGGAGATTTCATCCGCTTCGTCCATGCAGTTCTGAGCGAGCACCTGTTCAGACCCGGTGAGGTATCCTTGTCCGAGCAGGTCATCCGGTATTTGTCCAGAAATTACCGTAAGCACATCTCGCTAGAGGAGCTAGCGCGGCAACTGAATTACAGCCAGCAGTACATTTCGAGGAAATGTAAAGAACAGACAGGACTCAGTCCGCTGGATTATGTTATCCGTTTCCGGATGGAGGAAGCGAAGAATCTGCTGGCCGGTACGATGGCAACACAACAGGAGATTGCAACCCATGTTGGTTATCCAGATCTTATGTATTTCAACCGCATGTTCAAGAAATATGCCGGCATAACGCCAGGCCAATATCGTAAACGATATGGACAGTCCGTTTCAGATTATGCAAGGAATAGGTCACAATCGTCCGTTGTTCCCAGCCGGTCATTACGCTATCCTTTTCATGTGAGTGATATTGATTATCAATTTCAATGGAATGAGGCGAATAGAATGACCAGAGCAACCAGAAGCTTGTATGCAGTGATGCTGTTATGCTTAACCGTGATGTTAACGGCTTGCGCTGGGCCGGTGAACAACGGGAGCGCAACGCACAGCCAGGTTGCCGTCAGCGCTTCTCCAACCGTAACCGGGGCTAAGGCCTCTTCGGGGACCAAGATGGTTAGTACCGCTTTTGGCGATGTCGAGGTTCCTGAGCACCCTCAGCGCATAGCGGCAATCTCTTATCTCGGTACTGTACTTGCGCTGGATGTTCAGCCGGTTGCAGCCGAATCGTTCCTGATGTCGAGCCCGTACCTGGAGGGAATGCTGGATGTTGTGACGGATGTCGGCGACTCGCTTGAGAAGCTGCTGGAGCTGAATCCGGATTTGATCATAACGCATAATCCACAGCCTGAGGTAGTTGAGAAATATCAGAAGATTGCGCCAACGGTATCTGTGCCTTACAATCAGTTCGCATCCATTCAGGATGAGATGCTGTATTTCGGCAATTTGCTGGACCGGCGCGAGGCCGCGGAGCAATGGAACGAACAATTCGAGAAGGAAATTGCAGACATTCGGGCGAAGGTTAAACAAGCGGTTCCTGAAGGGAAGACGCTTTCGATTATGCAGGAGTATGACGGAAACGTGAGCTTGTTTGGTCCGAAGTCGGGTCGGGGCGGCCGGCTGATGTATGAAATCATGGGGCTGAAGCCGCCGGCTGCCGTTCCCGGATATATGCTGGAGGAATCCTATTACGAATTTTCACTGGAGAAGCTTTCAGAGTACATGGGGGATTATTTAATTCTGACTACAGAGTCCAGTTTAGAATCGTTGCAGGCTGATCCGATATGGGGGTCGCTGGGCCCCGTTGCCCACAATCGGGTGTTTATATGGACGGAGAACCAATCCTGGTACCGTGACCCGATCGCTGTGAAGAGTCAAATCAACGAACTGACCGACTGGATCATCGAGGTAGCTAGCCGGTAAGGATTTAGAATTGGGTTGACATAAGCTACGCTGGGAGGGAGCGGAACGATGTTCTTATATCATTATTATGATGCATCTGTGGGTCCGTTTGTTAGCCTATCTGATTTGCCGGGCGATCAGGCGAGGGCCGTGCTGGAGACGATTAAGCAGACCAAGCCCAAGGCCCAGAGCGCCCAAAGACATGATAAGTATGTGGAATATCGGCGGAACTGCGAGAGCATCATCCGGGCGGAATTTATACGTAAGGGCGGTGTGGTCCAGCGGTCCTCCCCGCATTATATGGTAGTTGAACACAGTCCGTGGCTAAGCACATGGTTCGAGAATGGCGCATCGCTCAAGATTCCGATTGAGGAATTTGATGTGAACACGATTTCTTTTACCTATGGGGACTCCATGCCTACCTTCAGCCCGCTGATTAACGATGGCAAAGAGTACAGGCACACTCTGTATACCTATCCCGAGATTGTGAGCATCATTGACAAGTACGGGTTACCGCAGAATTGGAACAATGACGGAAAGTACGGTCCGGAGCGGTACGTCGAAGCGCATGTCTGGAGCGATGGGGCGGTTGGCCGGTATCTGAGTGAGCGGAGCTGGGCCCGATAATATGGTATCGAAATAACCAGAAAACGGCTGGATCAGGGGAACCTGACCAGCCGTTTTTAATGGAATAGTATTATTATCAAGACTTCAATCTAAATGATAACAGAATTCAAATGAATAGTTTAGTAATTTTTGGGCGATATGTTAACATAAGGTTACCGGTAAAACAAAATGTGAGTGCGCACTGTTACATGAAATGGAGTCTGCAAATGAAGGGTTTAGACTTGAGCGAGGAGTTCTATTGGGAGATTGTGAGGCCGCTGATCGCCAGACGTTTCCCGCAACTAATGGAGAAGCATGCTGCCGGATTGATTGGATATGGCTCGGATGTTCTAGGGCATGATGACGACTTATCAAGAGATCATGAATGGGGAGCCAGATGCTACATTTGGCTGCAGGACTCGGACTACGATCAATATGCTGTAACCCTCGATCAAGCGTTGGATGAAGAGGTTCCGGCTTTATTCAAAGGGTATCCCGCCCGCTTTTCTGTAGATGAGTCTCACAAGGTGCTTATACCCTCTAATGGTAGTGGCAATCTGCATCATATTGCTATTACATGTGTCTCCCGGCATATGCGAATCCAACTGGGTCTGCATAGTGTGCAGCCTTCCTTACACGAGTGGCTAATGCTTCCTGAGCAGAAATTGCTCGAATGGACAAGAGGGAGAATCTTCACAGACCCTATAGGGGAAATAACAGAAGTGCGTAAGACCCTTGCTTATCTGCCAGATGATATCTGGCGCTATAAATTGAAATATGCCTGGAGTTCATTCTGTCATCTCTATGTGGTAAAGCTCGCTGAACTTCGGGGAGAAACGTTGTCAGCCCAGCTGCTGTTAAACCGGATGGTGGAGCAGGCGGTGCAATTGGTCTTTCTCTACAACAGAAGGTATCGGCCGGGGACCTACAAATGGCTGTCCAGGGAGCTGGCGCAGATCAGCCCTGTGGTCAATGAGCATGTTAAGCAACTTGAAGCGATCCTGATGGAACCCTCTATTGCAATAGCAGTGCAACAACTGGAAGGCTTGTTAATGAAATTGGCGTATCAACATAATGGATTGAAAATAACCGAATTTATTGAACTTCAGCCAGCGCCGTTCTACGCAAGAGGCCTGCAATCGTATTCTTATGTAAATATAGAAGATGCGATACTGGCTACGTTACCTGGAGAACTCCAGCATCTTGAAATCCCGGGTGCACTGGATCAGTTGATTACAAGTGATCACGTGTTGATCTGGGCGGATCATTATTCCAAATTCAGGCCAGTATACAGTGCCAAGTCTGATATAACAAGAACCGGGATAGGGGATATGATTGTCTAGCTGACCGTGTTTAATAGTCACCGCCGAAACGATGAACATGATATTTTTAACAGTTTTTTTACCAGAAGATGAAATAATATATTTTATAACATCTGGGATTATATATCATAAATGAATCTTTATCACATAATTCTATTTCTCTTGAAATAGACCGTGAATGGAGGTGAAACTATGAAAAAGCCAGTAATGATCCATCCTTCGTCTGTTAAAACAAATTTAAACCCATTGACGACTAATCGTCCTTGCTAATCTAACCAGGGATATCTGTGGACCTCTTAGGGCACTCAGATATCCCTTATAACTTATAACGGAGGATAAATATGAAGGTTTTGTATAAGCTAGCCCCTAACTTAATCAAGTATTCTATTACGGATGACTATTACTTTATCTACAATGCACTGTACGGAAATGGAAGAATAGTTTCTAAAGAATGTAATGACTTTTTTGATGGTCATACTATAATTTCGGAGCATGAAGTATTGGAGTATTTTGGCGATGAAATGTTCAATGATTTAATTGCTTTGAATTTTGTCTATAAGGTTGAGGAAGATGAACGGGCCTTGTTGGAGAAAGAATTGGATCAACGGCAGCAGGAGTTACATACTGGTATTTATTTTGACAGGCTTCATCTTTCTACAACTAACAAATGTAATATGAGCTGTAGCTACTGTTTTTGTAGCACCTTTGACTATAGTGAAGCTAACCCGCAAGATGATAAGCTGAGATTTCCGCAGCAGGCAATGTCTTTTGAGGTTGCCAAGGAAGCTATTGAGAAATCGATTCAGGTCATTCAAATGAACGGAAAGAACAAACTGTCAATTGAGTTTTTTGGTGGAGAACCTTTTTTGAACAGTAAGCTGATTGAAGAAGTATTATTACACTTCGGCGATGGTACAAGCTTTGGCATGGATTTGGAATACGGAGTCACGACAAATGGTTCATATTTGCCATCCAGCATATTGGAGCTGTTGGCTAAGTATAAGGTGCGAGTGGCTGTAAGCATTGATTATATTGATTACCTTACAGGTGAGTTCCGTGGAGAAGGAAATAATCTGATTAAATGGGCTACACTGGACAAGAATATTGGCAAGCTTAGAGATCGCAATATCAATATTGAACTGCAGTCAGTGATGTCAGAAGAGACTTGGGATCATTTTAATTATGAGCTCATAGACTATGCTGCAGCAATGGGAATAAAAAGTATTGAGATTATCATGTCTTTTGATTTTGATTTTTATAGGAAGTTTGGTTCCAAAGAGATTGGTGACCGAATTCTTGATGCTTATGATTATGCTCAGACTAAAGGCGTGTTGTTATCAGGGTATTGGTATCAATCATTCTGGGGAATTGTTCATCCGGACGAATGGGTGGAAAGAAGAGCCTGGAAGACCTGTCCTACCATCGGGCGTCTAATAAGCATTGAGCCGGATGGCAGTGCCTATGCCTGTAAAACAACTTCAAAAAAATTAGGAAATACAGATTTATTTCAGGAGATTTTTGCCGGTGAAGCATACCGTTATTATGCGATGAGAGCGTATTCCAACTCCACGGGTTGTGTCGATTGCGAATTGGAGGGATTTTGTTCGGGGAACTGTACAGGCGCTGTAGAGAATGAATTTGATGATATCTATAACTATGATGAAGCATACTGCAAAACAATTAAACATATAGTTAAAGGATTGCTGGAACGTTATTTCGTGGAAATTAAAGCGCAACTGCCGGAGACCGAGAAAAAAGCAGATTATATATCAGGATAAAATATGTTAACCAGGCTCCGTCTTGTTATAGGATGGGGCTTTGTATAGTTTAACTATTTAATTTCGCAATAAGTGAAGGGATGAACAGTTTGACTAACCCGAATCAGAGCCGCTCTCTTGAAGAGATATCAAATCCTATTCAAAGGATATTTTTTACGTGGACACGTTCGTTTACTAAGCAAGCTATTCGTAAGGATCAGCCGCTAAGTACCATCCAAGAATCCATTCTCACTATTCCTTCCACATATGGAATCGGTCGGTTTCAAGAAGAATCAGCATCCGTACGCAGATCCAAAAAAGTGATGCCGCTGGTTATTCATATCGTATGCCAATTAAAATCCTCTTTCCTGGCCTATGCACTACTTTCGTTTCTGACCCTGGCCCTACAGTTCTCTATCCCGTATTTGTTTCCTGATATCCTTCGCGCCATTATTAACGATAGCTCACAGCCTCACGGGGCAACACTGGGAGCGATCTTTCTGTTTGTTGCCATTCAAATGGTGAAGGTGATCTCCAATTCTCAATTTCTGCATTTCCGCTGGAAGCTAATTATCTCCACTGAATTCAATTACCGCAATATCCTGTTTAAGAATATTCTGCGGAAAAAAGAATCCGCGCAGCGTGCAGGGCAACTGATAGATTTGTACGGAAATCAAATTAGCTGGTTCAGAGGAATAGTTTGGTTTATAGACGGCATAAGCAGCGCGCTCGGGATTCTATTTGGCGTTGCACTCCTGGTAATGTATTTAGGCGCCGGGGGTCTTATGGGGTGTATTTTGCTATTCGCAGCACCTATGTTTTCGAGGCTGCTTCATGAACTGAATCGGGTAGATACTGAGCTCAGCCGTGCAAACAGTAAGCGATTATTTGAAATCAACGATTACCTTAATAAATATAGAGAAGCTAAACAAATGAACTTCACCAATTACTTCATCCGCAAGATTAATAAAGCAAGATCGCGCCAATCGGAATTTTTACATAAAAAAAGTAAGATTCAAATTCTGCTAACTCTAATCAACTATTCTCTGGTTCCGTTGACGGCCATGATATGTATTGGCTTCTCCTCTCTAATGGGCTATCCGCTAAGTGTTGAGAAAACCATGGCATCCTTTATTGTATTTGGCCTGCTGGATCGGTGTATTAACGATTTCCTCGTCAGTATCAACACAGTTAGACAGGGGCTAAAGGCTGCCTCACTCGTAAAGGAATATGTTAGCCTGGATGAAGAAGAATGGGAGGGAAGCAGAGGGACTGTAGAGAAGGCAGGGACGATCTCACTGAAGAAAGCAACGTATAGCAGACCTAATGACCCTGGCCAGATTCTGCTTACAGATATAGATCTAACGGTCAATCCAGGACAGTTGGTTATCATTGTAGGTGAAACGGGGTCCGGGAAAACGAATCTGCTGCGAGCCATTGCCGGATATCTGGAACGCGTTCAAGGAGAAGAATCTGCGGAGCTGCGCTGTGAGGAGGTCATGGATCATTCACCTTTATTCCCGGTAAGCATCAGAGATAATATCATCCTTGACAGGCCTTATGAGGAGGCGCGTTATCGTCAGATCATTCATTTATGCGAGTTAAGCAAGGATCTGGAACAGTGGACAAACGGGGATTCTACTGTTATCAACACAGATATGGTCAATCTGTCAGGCGGGCAGAAAAAAAGAATTTTGCTGGCCCGGGCTGCATATCAGAATGCTAAGACCGTATTGCTGGATCAGATTCTGAATTCTTTGGATGCAAAGGTGCGAAAGAGAGTACTTAAAAATTTGATTCTGGATTATTGGAATGATACAACTAGAATTATGGTGGCAGCCACTATGGATCAGGAATTATTCGAACGGGCAGACCAAGTGATTGTAATGAAACAAGGCCGTATCAACGATATTTTCCAAAAGAATGCATTCGATTACAATACACTTCGTGACTTTCTTCCTGATGAAAAAGTAATTCAAATGAATAACGAAAGTATCACCAAGGCATTGTCAGAAGAACAGAGCTTAAAGCGGGAAGAGCCGGGCCCTGAAGAGCAGGAGAAGATTAAACAATCTAGTCTTAGAGTACTGAAGCACTACTTTTTGGCATTAGGAAGCAGGCCGCTGCTGATTCTTTTCATAGCTTTATTTATATTAGCGCAGGTTATCGATGCTGCCTCTATCTATATTGTGCCGAGGTTTGGTGGAAATACTGCAAACCCTATGTTATTCGCCTCTATTTATTTTGGCATAGCTCTATTGCTGGTTATTACCAATGTAGTGCGTATAAGTATAATCTACTTAGGGAATGTAAAAGCCGGTGAAGCCCTTCATCAGCAATTATTACAGCGGGTATCGAAACTCAGTTTTTTGCAGTTCAGTAAACAACAGAACGGGGCATTATCCGCGCGTTTTTCCAATGATATGAAGGTTATTGATATGGATATGAGCGGGTACACCAGCAATCTGCTGGAATCGTTTTTCAAAATTATTGCCGCAGCAATTCTAATTGCTTACTCGGATTTCTATATGGTGCTGGTGCTTGGTGTGTTCCTGATATTTTTTAATAAAATTCAGAAGGAAGTTCGGATCACAGGCAAAATTACATCCAGGCTAGCCAATGAAGCCCACGAGCCCTGCCTCGCTATTCTTAAATCTGTGGCTGCAGATTCTAATTATGTAAGGAAGCAAAGCCTGCAAACTTATTTTACGAATATCTGGGAAGGGAAGATTACAGACGCATTAAATGCAGAGTATACAAGACAGTCAGTGAATAGACTTTATCTGTTCTGGATAGAGGTGGCAGGGTATTTTACATTTTCTGTTTTCTTGATCCTTATGAGCTTGAGGGGCTTCTCGGGAGACTCCGTTATCATCTATGTGACTTTAACCTATACGTTAACGGCATTTTCCAATTTTGAAGTGCTGCTCAGAGATCTTCGTCATATGGAAATTGGGACGAATTCACTTGAAAGAATTTTGGGGCTTGAGCGCGGAAAATCCCCGGTAAGCGCAATGGAGGCTACACCTTCAGTTATGGATACGGCAGGCGGCCTGACAATCAGGAATTTGAGCGCCAAATATAGTGATTCAATACCAGTCATCTCCGGATTGACATTAAAACTTGAGCCCACTGAAAACCTGCTGGTCAAAGGAAGAACGGGAAGCGGTAAATCTACGTTATTTTACTGCCTGACCCGATTTATGGAGTATGAAGGCGAGATTCTGCTCGGAGACACTAATGTGAAGTCCATTCCAGATCATCTGCTGATGAAAAAAATAGTCACCCTGCCGCAGCGTCCGGTGCTGTACCATGGAACGCTAAGAGATAATTTGGACCCCGAGCAGCAATGTACGGATCAGGAGATATGGTCAGTGCTTGAAAAGTTAAACCTTAGAGGGAGAGTAAGCTCACTTCAACAAGAAATTGATGAAGATCAGGGGAGCTTCAGCCAGGGTGAAAAGCAGCTTCTTAATTTGGGAAGATGTCTGTTACTCAAGCCGGAATTGTTATTAATTGATGAAGCAACCACCGATATTTATGGAGCACAAGAATCAGATTTGTACAGACTGATAAGCAGGGAATTGCCGAATACGATGGTCATTGGCATTTCACACAAAGAGACCCAGTCCAGCTTTTATCATAACATTCTGGATATGGAAGAGATGAAACTCCAAAAAATACGATAAGGGTCTCTTTGAATTAGATGCAGGAAACTGTAGGCAGCCTTTAGGCTATCAAGCTTATGCTTGATGGTCTTTTTTTAAATTTTCTTCCTCTAATATTCCAATTTATACAATTTCCTAGTATCAATATACATAGTAAATGTACATAGTCCTATTGTAGAATCAAGAAGTTGTCGAATTATGGAGCGATATTCCATCCTTGGAACTCTGTAGGGCGATGGTTTTTATGAATTTTTTTATACAGAAAGAGGGGGAAGAAATTTTGTTATTCCAAGCAGCACGCCGTAAACTCAGTCTGGTGATTGTATTTGCCCTGCTAATAAGCAGCCTTACGCCACATCTGGTGTTCGGGGAGTCCGCGCAATTGAAAGATATCGCAGGCTCTTATGCTCAGAAGGAGATTCAATCCTTAACTGAAGCAGGAATCATCTCGGGGTATGAAGATAACACCTTCAAACCGAATAAGGCTATGTCGCGCGCCGAACTGGCGAAAATTATAGTTCTGTCCTTAGGACTGGAAGTAAGTGGTGATCAGGCCGCTGCATTCAAAGACGTTGCCGCTACCAGCTGGTATCGTGGTTATGTAGGTG
Source organism: Paenibacillus sp. FSL R7-277 (assembly GCF_000517965.1). Taxonomy (NCBI): domain Bacteria; kingdom Bacillati; phylum Bacillota; class Bacilli; order Caryophanales; family Paenibacillaceae; genus Paenibacillus; species Paenibacillus sp. FSL R7-277. The sequence continues at coordinate 85,435 of NZ_ASPX01000014.1, read as the reverse complement.
CGTTGGTGAAGGCAGGCATCACAGAGGGGACATCGGCGAGCACGTTCAGTCCTAATTCGAGTGTAACCCGGGAAGAGCTGGTTGTATTTTTCATCCGGGCCTTTGAATTAGATGAAACGGCGAAGAAGCTTCCGCTTGGCAGTAAGCTGTCGGATATGTCTGAGGTGTCTGAATGGGCAAAAGCTCAAGTATCCCTGGCCTTCAACAATGGGTTCGTTAACGGGGTTCAAGGCAGTGATGGCACGCTGAAATTCAAACCTAAAGAGCGCGCAGAGCGCCAGGCTCTGGCCCGTCTCGCATATGAGTTCAAGACGAATAAGGCACTATATGTTGAGAAGTCCAAGCAGCTCCTTGCTGAAGAGATGAACAATGTTAAGACTCCGGTGGTTACTCCGGCTCCCACAGCGACACAAGCTATCCGTGATACGTCTGTGAGCGCTCCGGCAGCCCCGGGTCCAGGAACGCCAGCATCGGCAACGCCTGCACCAGCGGAGCCGACTCCAGCACCCGCAACACCGGCACCAGCGGAGCCAACTCCAGCACCCGCAACACCGGCACCAGTGGAGCCAACTCCAGTACCGGCCAATGCTCTCCAGATTGTAGTGAAGGGGGAGAGTACAGATGCTATTTATGAAGAAGAGTCCACTGAAGTTATTTTCCGTACAACGCTTAATGCGGCAGAGACAGTAACTGCAAGTGTCTATCAGGTAGATGACAGCGGCAAAATGATGTCACAGATCACCCTGCTGTATGATGATGGTTTAGAAATTCATGGAGACAGCCTTGCGGCAGACGGACTCTATAGCGGCAAAGCAGCATTAACTGAAAATACAGAGGGCTACATAAATCTGCAGGCCTTTGTTGGAGAGGTACCTAGCAGTGCAGTCTTTAAACTGTCTGTACTGAAGCATCTTACAGATGAACAGCTTGCACAAACAGAAATGATTGAAAATAATACACAGAGTAAGCTTGATCAACTGGCTGCTTCTACAGGTAATTTGCAACAGGCAAAGGAAGAGACAGTGGCTTGGCTTCAAACCCAGGACGAAGTAGAGCATGCAGGAATATCGGGTGAAGGAGGAAGCATCTGGTATTTGCTGGACAACGGGATTCTAGGCGGAATATCCTCGGCCCCTGAGAATACAAAAGGATTAAACAACACTGTAGAAGAGGCTGCGTCCAATAATGCATTGACGGCGCTCACGCAAGATGTGGAACAAACCGTAGCCACCATAGGAAGCCAGCAGGTTGCTGTGGTCTCTCCATTCTCCGGGAAACTTCCATCTTCGACGGTGTATGACGCTGTATATCAAAGTTTTGAGCAGTCGAATTACCCCTTCCTTGTGGAGAGAGTAAAGGACAGCGCAGCGGGCGTTAACTTCTTCAAAGGACTTAATCAGTATGGTGTTGTGGTCTTAGATTCCCATGGGGATACGTACTATGATGAGATTGTGCTCCAGACATTCCATGATAAATACGGTGTTGATTTCAAATATGCGGGGCCGCAAGTCATGTTCCTGACTGGAGAGAAGGCAACCGCAGAGAACAACAAGATCTATGAACTGGATCTGAAAAAGGGAAGATTGGCTATCATATCAGGTTATTATGCGATTACGCCTTCTTTCATTACACGGTACAATGATATGCTTCCCGGCACTATTGTATATAACGGCAGCTGCCGCAGCGCATACAACGATTCCATGTCGGATGCGTTCATCAACAATGGCGCCAGCACTTATTATGGTTACACCGATTATGTAAAGCTTGCTTATGATCAGGTCATTGCTCCATCCGTATTCAATGCCTTGAATAATGAGAATATGACAACCGGACAAGCTTTTGAGGCAGCAGTGGCTGCTCATGGAACCGATGACGGGTTGGCAGCATTCGTTATGAAGGGGAGCAGCATCGGTACGAAGACCGAAGGGATTATCAACGGAACCTTTGAGAACGGAAAATGGACCGGCTGGAATGGAAACGGAGATGTCCGGGTCATCTCAAAGCTGGGGCCGCTTAAGCCTACAGAGGGTAACTACATGGCGATTATCAGTACTGGCCTTGGGTTTGAAAACAATGATAAGGGAGGATATGACTACAATTCCGATAGTTATATCGAGCAGAGCTTCATTGTCCCGGCGGGAGCCACAACCTTGTCGTTCGATTACAATTTCATTTCTGAGGAGCCAAAGGAGTTTGTTGGAACCAAATACAACGATACATTTAGAGCAACAGTAACTTCAAGTGTATACATCAATCCGGCTTCCCTCGTCACCTCACACTTGAATGGCGGACCTACGGTGACGTCCAGTGTCTACGGACAGGAATCTGTGATTGTGGGTAAGGAATCGATTAATGAATCCACAGCCTATTGGATTGATGAGAACAAAGTAGACGTTAATTTCTACGGCGGGGATGATACGGCCTACATGACGAATTGGAAGCACGTCCAATTTGATGTGAGCCAATTTGCCGGCAAGGGCTCCATTGTCCTCCGGTTCCATGTGTGGGATCAAGGTGACAGCGTCTTTGACACGGCGGTATTGATCGATAATGTAATATTGAAATAACCGTAAACGGCTGGATCAGGGGAACCTGACCAGCCATTTTTTAATGGGATGAGCATTCAAGACTACTACATAGCCTTTTGCAACCTAGAGTTGCAGAATAAATTTAGAATACTCTACTTACGCTCGATTTCGATATCAGCTCCTCTATGCTACTATTGGCTGTGTTGAGTGATAGTAGAGTGGAGGTGTGGTCACGTTGATAGATAATAACAAAGCCGGGCAGAATATATTGAACTTAAGGAAGGGGCTATCCCTGACCCAAGCAGAGCTGTCCAGCTTACTTGGCGTAAGCCATCAGGCGGTTTCCAAGTGGGAGCAGGGAGACTGCCTGCCTGATATCGGGGTGTTGCTGAAGCTTGGACAGGTCTTTGGGAAGTCGGTGGAAGAGCTTCTGTTAGGGGAGAGCGTTAGCCGCGATTCAGCTTCTGAGGAAATTGGAAGCCCTCCCATCGAACTGCCGGATGAGGTCTGGACTGCGGCCTTGGATCGTATCCAAGGCCGCATCTCACCACCCAGCTTCAACACCTGGTTCAAGGGCACGAAGGGGAAACAGCTGGGGGAGACTTACTGCGTCTACAGTCCGAGCCGTTTTGCTTCAGAATGGTTATATCACCGTTATTCCAATTTGATTGTACCGGTTCTCGAAGATATTACAGGCACATCCAGCCTTAAGGTCGAGTTCTGCTCTATGGGAGCATGGGACACCAACCGTAAGGGTTAGGTTTCTGCCCGGTAGGTTTTGCCAAGCTGATGACCCAGACCAAAATAATGGCGGAAATTGTAGATGAGCGGACTCCATTTCAGAGGATCGATATGATTGTCATCCATAATAATTAGGTGCAAGGAATGAAGCTACCACTCCATAAAATTCTCTTCAATCAGCGCAGCAAACGATTCTGCGATCACCTCGTAATCCCCGTTATCATGGTCGATGAGCAGCACGCGGCCCTCGGGGTCAAGCAGGATCGGGTTGCCCGAGCCGTCCATGGAAAAGACTGCACTTCGTGCAAGCAGTCCGCTCATAGCGGTATCCTTGTAATCCTCGCGGAAGGACAACGTTAACTCGGTCACACTCTCCCGTCCGATGGAGGAACCGTTGCTGAAGGCGTGTACGGGTAGTCCGGCATAAGCGCCGCCAAAGCTTCGGATGAATTGAACATAATCCTGATCCAGCGACAGACCCAGTTGCTTCTCTGCCTCAGCGATTTGTTCCTCTGTTGCCGGTGTACCGAGCAGACTCTGATTCCCTTCTTTGGTTAAAAAAAGCTGTAAACGTTCCATTAGCGCATCATTCATTGTTCTTCCTCCATTTCTAAGAGTATCTATTAATCATAACAAGAGCGGGACTTAGGTCAATAGTGCTCTTTGAATGATCTAAATGTGTTGCTGCGAAGGCATATGAGCCGGATATAAAAAAGCTGTCCCATACGCAGTAATTCTGCGAAAGGGACAGCTTTTTAAATACTTTCAACCCTATTTAGTTATCGCTGCGCCCATTCACTCAGCCAAACGAAGTTTCGACACTCTGCGCGACAATCTCCCTCAGCTCGGCCTTCTGTGCGTTGAACTGCTGCGGGGTGATGCTGCCGCTGGCGAGTCTGGCTTCGAGCTGCTGGGTCAGCTGCTTGACTTGCAGGTTGATGACCTGGGTCACGTTGCCGCCATTCTCTTCTGCGATGTTACGCAGGGACTTGCCTTCATATAAGGCGTCGTATAGCTCTTCGTCAGAGGTCGGGTTCAGGTTCAGGGCATCCAGCAGCTCATCGGTATCGGCCACATCAGAGGTGGACCATTTGGCGACAGGAAGGGTATGTAAAGCCGGCTTACCCCAGGCCGTTCCTCCGAACGACATAGCTACGATCATTGTTCCTACAATCATTACACGCTTAATATTCATATGTTTTATATTCATGTGTATAATCCTCTTTTCGTGGTTGGTTATATCGGTCAAGGTTCATCATTTACCGCGGCTAGTGAACTTCAGCTAAGTACAGTTTACCCAATAATACTGAAATGAAGCTTAAGTCTTCTTAAAGATAACCTAAACTTTGCTTGGCTCTGCCGGTTCCTTGCTCCGGCTTCTTCATCTGCGTTATTCTTGAAGGGCAGTAACAGATCAGAACAAGCGTGAGCGGAAGGATGAACCGTCTATGAAAAAAATACTGGTCGTCGATGACGAACCGGCCATTGTAAGTGCGATTGCCTACGCGCTGCGGCGTGAAGGCTATGAGGTCGATACTGCCGGTGACGGGGAGGAAGCGCTGAGCAAGGCGAATACCTTTCGTCCGAATGTGCTGGTGCTGGATGTAATGATGCCGAAGCTGAGCGGTTATGATGTCTGCCGCAAGCTGGAGGACCGGGATGATATTGGAATCATCCTGCTGACTGTCAAGAATGATATTGTCGATAAAATTGTCGGTCTGGAGCTGGGTGCAGACGATTATATGACCAAGCCCTTCGAGATCCGCGAGCTGCTGGCCCGGGTGAAGGCGCTTCTGCGCCGGCTGGAGAAGAATACGGCTGAGGTTCGCAGTGAGCTGATCGAATACGGCCTCTTGCAGGTTCACCCGGACCGGCGTAGCGCCGAGCTTGGCGGGGAGCCGCTGGAGCTGACCCCGAAGGAATTCGATCTGCTGCATCTGCTGCTCTCGCACCCGCAGCGGGTGTATATGCGCGAGGAGCTGCTGGAGCAGGTCTGGGACATGGACTATGCCGGGGGAACGCGCACCGTGGATATTCATATCCAGCGGCTGCGCAAAAAGCTGGGCGAGCCCTACCAGAATATCCTGCAAACCGTCTACGGTGTAGGCTATAAGGCAGTGCCTGCGGGGAGCTACTCATGAGAATCAGCATCAAGCTGAAGTTCAGCCTGTTCCTGGCGGCGCTGCTGATTCTGGCCGTCGGCGTGCTGAGCTACTTCGTCCTGCGCGGCGTGGAGCGCAATGAGCTGAGCCAGACGGAGCACAATCTGGCCCAGCACGTCAACACGGTCAATCTGCGCGTAAAGCAGACATACTATACCGGTGCGCGCCTTACGCCGCAGGTCTTCATGCAGCAGCGCGGCAAGGCGCTGGCTGCCGAGCTGGCCGGATTCACCGGCCTGGAGGTGACCCTGTACGACAGCCAGGGCCAGCAGGCGGGCACCTCGGCAGGCGGGCCTGGGCCTGGTCCGGGCAAGCCGGATCTCAGCACAGCGCTGGACTACGCGCTGAATAACAAGGTCGCCTACCAGAGTGAAGGCGACAAGCTGTTCTACCTGGCCCCGCTGCAGGGGCCGGAGGGCCAGATGGGCGTGGTGCAGCTGCAATACTCCCTGGAGGGAGCCCGCAGCTTCCAGCAGACGCTGCTGAATCTGTTCCTGACGACAGGCGGCGTGGTGCTGGTGTTCAGCTTCATCCTCGGGTATCTGTATTTCAACCGTGCGGCTGCCTCCATCGGGCGGCTGAAGAAGGCGGCGGAGGATATCCGCGGTGCCAACTATATCACGGCTCCGCCGGTGCGGCGTAAGGATGAGCTGGGGGAGCTGGCCGAGGGCATCTACTTCATGAGCCGGGAGATCGAGCGCAGCATTGCCGCCAAGGATGAAGAACGGCGTAAGCTGGAGCTGGCGGTGGAGAAGCTTCAGGCGCTGGAGCAGCAGCAGAAGCAGTACATCGGGAACATCAGCCATGAATTCAAGACGCCGCTGACCTCGATTAAGGCGTATGTTGATCTGCTGAATATGTATGACGATGACCCCAAGCTGCTGCATGATGCCAAGCTGAGTATCGCCAAGGAAACAGAGCGGCTGTACGAGATGGTGGAGAAGGTGCTGCAATTAACGGCGCTGGAGAAGTATGATTTTGAATCCCAGGCAGAGCTGCTGGAGGTTGAGAGTACGCTGCGCGATATCTGCGGACGGATGAAAGGCAAGGCGGAGCGCTACGGCCTCACAGTCAGGCTTGACGCCCAGCCCGCGCATATCTGGATCGATAGAGAAAGCTTCATGCATATCTTCATCAATCTGCTGGACAATGCGATCAAATATAATGTCCCCCAGGGGAGTGTTCATCTGTACAGTGAGGTCAGGGATCAGCGGGTATGGATCACCGTGCAGGATTCCGGCATCGGCATTCCGGAGGCGTCGCGGGAGAAGATCTTCGAAGCGTTCTATACGGTCAATCGTGACCGTTCCAGAGCCTCGGGCGGCACAGGGCTTGGTCTCTCGTTGGTCCGTAATCTGGTGGAGAAGCAGGGCGGAACCATTGCCTTGTTGGAAGGCTCAGGCGAAGGGGCGGCGTTTGAGCTGTCTTTTCCCCTGGTGACCTGAAGGGATAAAGTTTACAAGTTGGAGATATTTGCGATGCGGTTTGGAAATAAGCGTCCGCTATGCTGAAGTGGCAACATGAGCGATGAGCTGGAGGGAAGCCTGAATGAATCATAAGAGCCATAGAGCCAGGGGCAAGATCTGGAGCATTCTGCTCTGCGGAGCTGTTCTGCTAACGGTTACTGCCTGTAGTACTGAGAGCACAGATACACGTGAGGTTGTAGAGAAGGCAGGCCGCAAAATTACAGTCCTCGATAATATCAGCGAACCGGTCTATACAAAGCTAAAGCTTGCGGGCATACAGAAGGTGGAGGGGGTGCGGGGGACGGATTTTGCCGGTGAGGATGTAATGGTAGTGACCAAGGAGAACCGCAGTCTTCCCTCGCAGATTATTGAAGGACAGGAACGGTATCCGCTGAATCTCTATCTGCATACCCTGTCCACAGGTGAGGAAGCACCGCTTCAGACGGGAGAGCTGAATTACGGCGCGCCGCAGTTGTCTCCGGACAAGATGCATGTTTTCTACAAGGAGCTGTATGACCCCACAGGATTCGGATATATTATGGATCTGTCCGGGGGTGAACCGGTGAAGGTAAGTGATGCAGAGTTTCGGGTGGAGGAAGGAAAGTGGGCGGATGACGCGCATGTGATTTTTCCTGATATGGAAGGCAATATTCTAAGTGCAGATCTAACCGGCAAGCAGGAGACGATTGTGAAGACGGGCATCCCGTATGTGCATGAGGTGGTTCAGACCGGCAGCCGGATTCTCTATGTTACAGGTGAAGACAGCCAGCTTAGCGCCTATGACACAGCGACGAAGGAGACCAAGGTGCTGCGAAAGAATGTGATCTGGGCGGTTCCTTCTCCGGACGGAAGTCAGATGGCGATTGTCGAGCGTATCGGACGCGGAGAGATGACTCTGAAGCTCTGTGACAGCGAAGGCAATGAGCAGTCTAAGCTAGCTTCAGGGCAGCAGATCTTCGGCACCAGCTGGTCGCCGGACGGCAAGCTGCTGGCTTATGCAGTGACGGCGGCCGGTTCAACGGATGACCAGCAGGACCTGTTCATTACCGAGGTGGAGACCGGAGAGCAGACACCTGTACTGAATGATTTTCATCTGGCTGATCCTCTCCACTGGAGTCCGTCCGGCAAGAAGCTGCTGGCTACAGCTACGGTACTGAAGGATAATATCTATCAGTTTCTGACCTATGTGGTTAGCCTGTCGTAGCTTTCTTATTCGCCAAAAGGTAAAGGCCGCTGGAATGGCGGAATCGACTGGCGGGATTCGTGGTATAATGGGGGAATGTGCAAGCAGGATGAACAGGAAGGAGCAGTACCCCCAATGGAAGTAACCGCACAGGAAGTAGCGGAGTGGATGGTGAAGGAGATTAAGTTCACAGGAACTTTATACCAGACCGCTGCGATTGAATATGTGAAGGCGAATTTCGGTGAGGAATTTGTATTCGTGAATGAGAATGGCAATGCCTCGTTATCCAAGGAAGTGAAGAAGGCCTTTCGCAAGCTGCATGGTGGCCGGATTGCCTGGGACCGCGACGGGTTCCTGTGGGCCTGGACCTGAGGCTGGACGAGTAGAGGATAACCATAAGAACATAACAAAGGGAGCATTGCTGTAATAGCAGTGCTCCCTTATGTTATACTCCTGCTCTTAATACAACATTAGTGACATCCCCTATACATATTCCAGCATGCCCTTGTCCTTGAGCAAATCAACGATATCTTTAACCGACTGCGCCTTGTCCTTAGGGCAGATCATGAGGGCATCCCCCGTGTCGGCGATGATGAAGCCGTCTACGCCGATGGTGGTGATCAGCCGCCCGTTACCATAGATAATGGAATTGCGGGTGTCGATGCCGACATGATTCGCTTTGATAATGTTGCCTTCATCATCAGGCGGGAAGATGGCGCCGAGTGCATCCCAGCTGCCGATATCATTCCAGCCGAACTGGCCGGACAGCACCACTACCTCATCAGAGCGTTCAAGTATGCCATAGTCAATGGAGATATTCTGCAGCAGCGGATAGATCCGGTTAATCGTCTCCTGCTCCTGGTCTGTACCGAGCGCTTCACTAATCGGCAGCATCGTATTATATAGCCGCGGCAGATAACGCTTAAAGTTATCGATAATGACCGAAGTCTTCCAGATGAAGATCCCGCTGTTCCAGAGATAATTGCCTGAGGCCAGATACCCCTGTGCCTTCTTGAAATCCGGCTTCTCCACGAATTCAGCTACATCGTATACGGCAACCGGCTTGACTGCGATCGGCTCCTGGTCATAAGCGATGTAGCCGTAGCCGGTGGATGGGAAGGTCGGCTTAATCCCGATCGTGACAATGGCGTCACTCTCCATCGCGACGGTGCAGGCTTCGTCCAGCGTAAGCCGGAACTGCGGCTCATCGGTAATATAATGATCGGAAGGCAGGACGACCATTAGGGAATCCCCTTCACTCATCTGCTGGATGGAGAAGGCGGCAAACAGGATGCTTGCTGAAGTATTCCGGGCCACAGGCTCGATCAGAATATTGCTTTTCTGAACACTACTGTGCATAATGCTCTCCAGCAGGACCGCCTGGGTGCGGTTCGTTACAATAACGGTATTCTCCTGCGGGATGATGCCCTTGAAGCGTTCGATGGTATCGTTCAGCATAATATCGTTGCCGCTGATGTTCAGCAGCTGCTTGGGGATTTCCTGTCTGGACAGCGGCCAGAAGCGGGTGCCGCCACCGCCTGCAAGTATGGTTGCGTATTTATCCATGATGAGTCACCAGATGGGCAATCGAGAAGGATATAATGCTCTCCGATCCCTGATTGAGGTTCAGCCCTGAGCTGTGAATGCCGTCGTAGCAAGCCCCGGACTGGGGGTCAATCAGGGAGATCTGCAAGGAATTATTCCCTGTATACCAGGCGTAGCACAGGTCAGCCCGCTGCAGATAAGCCGGGTCCTTCAGCACAACGGCCGCTTCCTCGCAGGCCAGCAGCATTTCGCAGGCTTCGATGGGCTGTTCATCATATAACGCAGGGCTGCCGCCGCGCAGCAGCCAGCCGTGGCTGCCAATGGGCTTGTAATAGCCTTCCGGCGCGAAGGTCCGGGAGATCAGGAAATCGAGGCTTTCCTTAGCCGTGATTCTCAGCGCCGGATTGCCGGAAATCTTGTAAGCCTTAAGCAGCGCCCAGGGCAGCATCGAGTTACCATACGTAAGACTGTCTTCATACCAGTTCCAGCCTTCGCCCTTGGTGAGATTGTATTGGTCATTCAGCCGGACGGCAACAGATTCAATAAGTTCTGTGATGAAGGCTTCAGGCAGGAAGGCGCGTTCTTCTTCTGTACTTGGTATATGCGGATAAGGGAAGGAGTAGGTGAGTGCTCCTGGAGTCCCGGGTAAATAGCTGAGTCCGATCACGGCATAGGCCAGAGCCCGGGGCGACCGCAGGCCTGCGATATGCGGCAGCGCCTGGTTGATTAAATAACGGCAGGTATTCAGCAGATTATCAGGCAATATGGAGGAATAGGAGAGTACGAAGCCCAACGCCCAGAGGGTACGCCCCTGGCAATCCTCAGAGCCCCGTTCTTCCAGGAAGGAACGGTTATAGTCCATGAAGTTCCGGAAGTTGCCTTCTTCAGTCTGTGCATGGTGGACGAAAGAGAGGTACGTATGGATCAGGTCGAGGGAGGCGTTGTCCTGATTTTTTTTGTACATCAGAACGGCTGCAATTAGAGCCCGCGCATTATCATCGGTAGTGTAGCCTTTGGCACGGTCGGGAACCCCGAATTTCGTATGCTGAAAAATCCCTGTATCATCGGTAATCCGGCGCATATAGTCCGGCTTGAACTGTAACACTGCTGGCGCCTGCATCAGATCACACTCCGGTCAGCCGGTGTGGCAAGGCCTATAATGTCCTGGAAGATGGCGGCATAGGTCTTCGCAACCTCACTCCACATCATTGTACTGCCGAGTTCCTGTGTACGCTGTTCCATATCCCGGACTTTGGCCGGACTGTCCAGCAGCTCCAGAATACAGGCCTCCAGGGAAGCCGAATCGCGGAATTCTGCCAGCAGTCCTCTGCCTCCCGCCAGCATTTCTTCGGCATAGCGGTAAGGGGTGGAGATAATCACTCTGCCATAGCCGACTCCATAAGCGAGCGTTCCGCTGACGGCCTGTTCCTTGCCCAGATAAGGAGTCATATATATATCCGACATCACCAGGGACTCAATGACCTCTTCCTGGGTCAGCAGCTTGTCGACGAACAGCACATTATTGACCAGGTCTAATTCATGCACCAGATCGGTCAGCTTTTGCCGGTAGACTTCACCGGTCTCCTGCTTAACGACCGGATGCGTCTTGCCCCAGATGATATAGAGCGCGTCAGGATGCTGCTTCACTACGCCGCTCATAGCCTCAATCGCATATTCAATGCCCTTGCCGGGACTCAGGAAGCCGAAGGTCGAGAGGATTTTGCGTTCGCCGAACTTGTACTGGAGCTTCAGCTCTGCACGTGTGGAGGTCTGGACAAAAGGAACGCCGTGATGAATGAATGCTATTTTGGCGGCGTTAATATGATAGACAGAGATTAGATCCTCTACTGTGGATTGGGCCATGGTCACCACCTTGACGCTTCCTTCGGCGAGCCGGGTGATAATCTCATGCTGCTTGGGGGTAGGCTTGGTTAAGACAGTATGGAAGATAACTACGTAAGGGATCTGAAGCTCTTCTGTGAACTGCAGCAGATATTCGCCGCTCTCTCCGCCGTAGATGCCGAATTCATGCTGAATGACTAGCAGATCGGTATCTGACTGGTTGATGTCCCTGGCTGATTCTATATAATCAGATAGCTGATGTTGGTTGATTTCCCGCATGACCTGATCCGTGTAACGGTAGTTCCCGTTGTTATTCATGGCGATGATGCGCGGTTTGTTGAAGCCCTGAAGCTTCGTGAATTCATCCAGCAGATCCTGGGTGAAGGTAGCAATTCCGCATTCTCTAGGCAGGCTGGTGGACAGGAAAACAATGTTTTTATTGCGGTTGCTGTGGTTCATAATAGAAAGCCTCCCTATTGATTATCGAACTTTTGGGGACAAAAAAAGAAAATAAAGAGGACTTTATTTTCCGGGGATGAGTGGTATAAAGTTTTGTTTCTGCAAATTATTTCCTGACCAAACTATAACATGACCATTTAATCTTGTCAATTTATTGACTCCCTTGAAATCACCGGATATAGTGATGTAGGAGGTGTATGGATGCCAGTCATACGCAGTAAATTGAGTGAGGTTATGGATAAGCATGACCCGAAATTATCGATTCGCAAGCTAGCGAAGGACATTAATTACCATTTCGATTCCGTCCGGCGGATGTACAAAGACGAGATGGTGCAGTATCCCCGGGATCTGCTGCTGAAGCTGTGTACGTATTTCAATATTCAGCCTGGGGAATTGATCCGGATGGAATCGGATGAGAACGATTGGGCAATAGATAAGGCAAATGAATATGAGGAGGAAGGCAATGACAAGGAGCCCGGCGAAGACAGCAACCTGTAATGAACTGCTGGATACCTTTTATGCCAATCTCCGTACCGTGCACGTGGAGAAGCTGGTCTTCTCCGGCGTGGGCGGACGCGATGTATACAATATAACAGCCCCGTTCCTGCATGACGGGGAGGAAGTAATCTTGGGAAGAGTTGAGGAACGGGATAGCGAGTTCTCTCAAGTCTTCTTTTTTACATCCGGCGCAGATGGGGTATGGGTTCCCCGTGCGCATACCCATACCTATAATCTGCAGGACCCCTGCGTAACCCGCGTTAAGGGAGAATTGATTGTCGGCGGAGTTGAGGTGATTACGGCTGGGGATAATCCGCCCAAGATAGTCTCCTGGGTTACCCAGTTTTACCGGGGATACCGGATCGACTCGCTTCATCACTTCGCCTCCGGTCCGGAGCTGATGAAGGATATCCGGCTGATTGAGCTTCAGGATGGCAGAATCGGTGTACTGACCAGACCGCAGGGAGAGCGGGGCGGCAGAGGACAAATTGGCTTCACCATTATTGATTCACTGGAGGAGCTGCATGAACAGACCTTACTGGAGGCGGAGATTCTGCAGCATCAATTCGTGCCGGAAGAGTGGGGCGGAGCCAATGAAGCCCATCTGCTGCGCAATGGCCATATAGGTGTGCTGGGGCATATTGCCTGCTTCGACCGTCTGGGGAAGAAGCATTACTACTCTATGGTCTTCTCGCTTAATCCGGACACTTTGGAGACTACCCCGGTTAAAATCATCGCAGCCAGAAGCGATTTCCCGATCGGTCCGGGCAAACGTCCTGATCTGCAGGATGTCATCTTCAGCGGCGGACTGGTACGCGGAGCGGACGGCCGGGCGGTATTGTCTGTAGGCGTCAGCGATGCGGAAGCCTATAGAATCGAGATCCCTGATCCTTTTGCCGAATATGAAGTCTGATTGCTGCAGGTTTGACTAGATTCTATGGTCATGTTACACTTGAGGTGACAAGAATTTATGGTCGAAGAGAGCGGGAACCAAGCAATGAGTAAATTTATTCAACTAAGCAATCGTACGTCTGACACGAAGTCCAACCTGAATGTGGCAAGAAAGCAGGGCCGCATCCCGGCTGTACTGTACGGAATTGGTAAAGATACTCTTAGTCTTGAAGTGAACGAGAAGGAATTGCTGGAAGTGCTGAGAACAAATCCGCGGGCGATCCTGCAAGGGAAATTGACCGACGGTACAACCGTTCCGGTAGTGGTTCAGAACATCCAGAAGCAATCCATGTCCGGTAAAGTGCTGCATATTGATTTCCAGCATGTGAACATGAGCATCAGCATGGACAGCAAGGTGACCATTCATTTTGCAGGCGAAGCTGTTGGCGTCAAAGAAGGCGGCGTACTGCAGGTGGAAATCTATGAAGTAGAAGTCCGCTGTATGCCGGGCGATCTGCCTACTTCCATGGAAGTGGATATCAGCGGCCTTGCCATCGGCGACCAATTGCTGGTGTCGGATCTGATTTTCCAGGATGGCATTGAAGTGCTGACCGATCCAAGTACGGTCATGATTCAGATCAAGACTGTACATGAAGAAGTTGAGGAACCGGCAGTAGTTACTCCGGCTTAAATACAGTATGACGCATAGCCCTTTCGGGCAGAACGTCTTGGAAGCTCATGATATATCATGATTCCGCTACGTCTGCCCGAAGGGGCTTTTTGTTGTTGTGGGGGACAGGAAGGAAGTCAGGGGGAGGTTATTTCAGCGCCCCTTCTGTCAGGCCGGCAACGATATAGCGGTGGAAGAAGAGGTATACGACAATCATTGGGAGCGTAATAATCGAGAGTGCTGAGAACAGCAGCTTATAGTCGGTCATATACCGGCTGGAGAAGGCCAGCAGGCCAACCGGAATCGTCTTCAGCGCATCGTTCTGGATGTACAGCATAGCCAGCAGCAGCTCATTCCAGGCATTCAGCGCCGAGAAGATCCCCACGGTGGCCATGTTCGGAATAAGCAGCGGAAGGATAATCCTGCTGTACATTCTCCAGTTGCCGCAGCCGTCTATCCGGGCAGCCTCCAGCAGCTCTTTCGGTATAGAATCCAAGTATGCCTTGAGCAGGAATATGGCCAGCGGAAGGCCGGTTCCAATGTAAGGAAGGATTAAGCCCATATAGGAATCCTTCAAATTCAGCTGCTCAAAAATATAGCTCTGGGCAATGAAAAAGGATTGCAGCGGCATAAACAGTCCGAATACGAACATCAGCATCAGGAAGCTGCTGCCGCGGAAGCGGAGCTTGCTGAAGGCGAAGGCTGCGAGGCTCGCGAAGAGCAGAATGCCCGCAACGGTGGCCGAGGTTACAATTACACTGTTGCCGGCGTAGGTGCTCATATTGCCGACGGTCCAGGCTTTGGACCAGTTCTGGAGATTGATCTGTTCCGGCAGTGCGAATGGAGCGGAGAAGATCTCCCGGTTCTCACGGAAGGAGGAGAGAATAAGCCAGAGAATCGGGTAGAAATAGAAGCAGGAAATGAAGATCATGAACAGATAATACAGAATATGCGAGAACGCTCTGCGGCTGGCCGCTTCCCCGCCGCTGTAAGCGTCTTTCTTGAGATCCAGGGCTGTGGTCGTCAAGCGGTACACCTCACTTTCGTATAATGTACATGTATCGGGGTCCCCGCAAAGTACCTGAGTCATCACCCGAAGCCTCTTTCAGAGGACTGCGAAGCCGTGTCTTCCTAATACTCCAGTACACTGGAGTCTTTCTTATTCAGTCTGCCGGCCACAAGCCCGATCACTGCGATCACAATTGTCATGATGACGGCAAGTGCGGAGCCGTAGCCGATGCTCATATGGGTGAAGACTACTTTGACTAGATAGGTCGTAACGATTTCGGTTGAATTATACGGTCCGCCGTTGGTCATTACATAGAACAGATCGAAGGACTGGAAGCCGGTAAGTACACACAGCATGATGCCTGTCTCCACCAGATTACGGATCATGGGCACCTTGATTTTGAAGAAGATCTGTCCTTCCCCTGCACCGTCCAGATAGGCCGATTCATAGACTTCTCTAGAGATGCGCTGGATTCCTGAATAAAAGATGGTCATATAGAAGCCTGCGTAGACCCAGCCGGATACGATGCAGATGGCATAAAGCGCGGTATCGGGGTTGCCCAGCCAGACACGGGTCCAGCTCTCCAGGCCGATCTTCTCCAGCAGGATATTGATGAGGCCAAAGTCGGAATTATAGACGAATTTCCATAAGTAGGAGACGACTATCATCGGCAGCATGACAGGCACGAAGAAGGCGAGCCGGAAGAGTCCGCTTCCCTTGCGGCCCATCGTGATCAAGCCTGCGAGCCCGAGTCCGGCAATGACTTCAACAAAGACAGTGGCGACAATATAGATTAGCGTGTGTCCGTAGGAGTTCATGTAGACACGGTCCTGAAAAGCCCGGATGTAGTTGTCGAAGCCGGTGAATTTCATAGTGCCGATCCCGTTCCAATCGTAGAAGCTGAATACGAAGGTCATAAGGACGGGGACAAGTACAACAAAGCCAAAGAGCAAGAGGGCTGGAGATATGAACAGGTAGGGAGAGAACTTATTGCTTCGGCCGGACATGGGTCCACCTCCAATTCAAGATATAAGGGGGGATGCGTAATCTTCGATTTCCGGATGAAGCCGCCTTACGGACGTACTCATCGTTACTTCAGAGGGGCGATAGTTGTCTCCAGCTCAGCCAGAGCCTCTTCAGGTGATTTAGCGCCGCCGATAACTTCAGAGGTGGCCATATTGAGCGCGTTGGCAACTTCGATGGAATAGCCGGTATCGGGCGGCGACACAAGCGCTGGAGCATTTTCCATCAGATCGTTCAATTCCAGCGAGAGCGGAAGCATGGTCTCCTTGTCGATCCCGTCTTTGGTAATCGGAACAGCTCCGGCATCGGACAGCTTCTTGGAGGATTCGGGGGAGCTGTAGAGCTTCATGAATTCAATAGCCTCGTCGATCAGCCTGGAGTTTTTATTGACCACCATTCCGTTCAACACGCCGATTACACTGTCCTGATTGCCCTTGCCGTCCGGTATGGCCGGAGTATTGAAGTAGCCAAGCTCAAGTTCCGGCGTCTCTTCGACTGCGGTTGGAGCCAGCCAGCTTCCGATCGGGTGCATGGCACCGCTGCCGTTCAGGAACAGCATGTCCGCCTCACTGTCGCTTGCGGCAGTTACATTTTCGTTAATATAGCCTTTATCCCAGAGCTCCTGCACGTAACCGTAGGCTTTGACAAAATCAGGCGAATTGAACGGTTGCTTCAGCTGCATAGCCTCACTGTAGGCGTCTTCGCCCACAACCCGGGAAATGATATGGGCGACCCAGTTGCCTGCCGTCCACAGATCGGAGTTGCCGATCACGAGCGGGGTGATGCCTGCCTGCTTGATGGTCTCGCATACCTTAAGGAATTCCTCCCAGGTAGCTGGCGGCTGAAGACCCAGATCATTAAATACCGCTTTATTGTAAAAGATTACGTTCGTCACATCGCCCGCAGTTGGAATCATATACGTCTTGCCGTCGATCACCATACCATTGAAGGTACCCTCCGCGAACATATCCTTCAGTCCTGAGCTTTGG
This sequence comes from Paenibacillus sp. FSL R7-277, assembly GCF_000517965.1. NCBI lineage: Bacteria > Bacillati > Bacillota > Bacilli > Caryophanales > Paenibacillaceae > Paenibacillus > Paenibacillus sp. FSL R7-277. The sequence goes on along the minus strand of NZ_ASPX01000014.1, from coordinate 68,429 downwards.
AGCTGCTCTGTAATATCCGCTGCATAACCGTCCGTTACTCTTGTCTGCAGGCGCTGCCCCGCCCATTCAAAGTACAGGTCAGGAGCGTTCTTGCCGCTTAGCAGATTTGGCAATCCGATCGTCTGATAGGTGTCATCGTCCTGATAGCTGAATTCCACCTTAATCCCCTGATGCTGCGCTTCAAACTCCTTGCCGATCGTTTCCCAGACCTTGATCAATCCTTCGCCGGGCGAACCCATAGCAATACGGAGTGTTTCCGGTTTGGCACCGGAGCCTCCGTTATTGGCCGGGCTGTTATTAGAAGCTGCAGAAGAGCAGCCCGTTAAGGCGGTAACCAGCATCGTTGAGATCAGTGCAATCATCCGTTTGTTCATTCGTTAATCGCTCCTTTGATTGGTATTGGCAAATAAGTTGACGCGACTACGCTCTTTATCCTTAGTCCCTACTCTCCCCTACGCGTTCACACTCCTAAATGTAATGTTATATGACTCGTTTGAGTGAGGTGTTTCTGATTTTTGTGTGTGATTGGTTGAGCAATGAAAATTTGTAGTAACAATATTGCTTTCATTATTCATGATAGCAAGAAGCCTGTCAATTGTTTTTTCATGCAAAAAGACATATAAAAATCATTTTATCCAGAAAGTAAGCAGTAAGTATTTTTGACCAATGGATTATTGTAAGCGCAAACAACATTGATTTAACAAGGAAATTTACGATGTTATGGGAGTTTGTGGAAAAGGGAGGAAGAATATCTCTCTAATTAATAAATGTATTGACAATTTGTTATGATTAAAAATAGAATGTGGGTAAATGTTACTACAATAACATTGATAATATGACATGGAGGTGACATGAAAAAACCTGCCAATTTGAAAAGATAACCTGAAAAGGATGTCACCCCTGGAGATTATGCAGCACATGCTTCCGAAGCAGTTGTGTACGAAGTTATCAGCTGAAGTACCGCTTAACAAAACCTTGAGGAGGAGTGCATATGAAGTTCAAATGGAAGCAGACGCTTGGAGTATTCGCCGTAGTGTCATCCGTGGCGTTTACGGGTATGCCCGCAGCATCTGCAGAAGTAGCGGAGAGGATTCCTGCATGGGCCGCAGAGGAAATAGCCTCGTGGAAAGAGATGGGGCTGCTCAAAGGCAATCAGGAAGGTCTCGTTCTGCCGAATGAAGGAATCAGAAAAACAGAATTCGTCGCCCTGATTAACCGGATCTTTCATTTCAGTGAGGAGAGCGGCCAGAGCTTTACTGACGTCCCTAAGACGGCATGGTACGCCTCTGACATCAGTAAAGCGGTTGCTGCCGGTGCTCTTATTGGTAACGGCGAAGGCAGGATCAATCCACTGGAGGTCCTGACCCGTGAGCAGGCGGCGCTGATTCTCAGCAGAGTATTTAATGTTGCAGCCTCCGGGAATTCCTTCGTCCCGTTTACCGATGATGCTCAACTTGCCGGCTGGTCCAAGGAAGCGATCTATGCTATGAAGGAAGCTGGTTATGTGGCGGGCACACCGCAAGGCGCGTTCCAGCCCAAGAAGGCACTGACGCGGGCCGAGGCCGTGAAGATGATGAATAACACCATGGGCCTCTTGGTTGCCGACGGCGGAGATCATTCGGGAACCTCCGGCAGCAACCTGATTGTTAACACAGCTGGAGGCACGCTATCGGATCTGAACTTCTCAGGGAATGTATATATTACTCCCGGCGTTGGCGAAGGTAATCTGAGTTTCATCAATGCTAAGATTGGAGGCACCGTTTACATAAACGGCGGCGGTATGAACAGCATCACCTTAACGGACAGTCATGTGGGCAGAATTGTAATCAGCAAGCCCGCATCTCCGGTAAGGGTTCTGTTGAAGGGAAAGACGATAGCCGGGAAGATTGATGTAACTTCTGCTGCCCGGATTGTCAATGAATCGGATCAGACGGTAAGTACCGTTAACCTGCTTACGCGGGCTTCCGATGCTGTCTCTGTATCAGGGGATGTTAATGAATTGAATGTAGCTGCACCGGCAAGCTTCACGCTGGAGGGCGGCCAGATTGGAAGCTTCAACGTCTCGTCCAAAGCAGGCGGCTCAGCGATTAAGCTGAATAAAGGCGGGGTTGTCAAGAAAATGACCTTGAACAGCGCAGCAACTATAACCGGTGAAGGAATAATCGCAGAAGCGGTGGTCAATGGAGAAGGCGTGTCTTTCTCTGTCAAGCCGGACAAGCTGACGATGAATGCCGCGAAGGTAAGCATAGGCGGACAGGATTTTGATGCTTCAGGTCAACTGATCACTTCAGCGGCCGGCCATTCGGGAGGAACCGGTTCAAGCGGCGGCACGGGAAGCCAGGCCCCTACTCCTACTCCGGCTCCAACCTCAAGCCCGGGTACAGGGAGTCCAACGCCGACACCGACACCAACAACAAAACCGACACCAACACCAACGCCAACAACGAAACCAACACCAACGCCAACACCAACACCAACAACGAAACCTACCCCAACGCCGACGCCAACCCCAACACCTGAGCCCAAAGCTCCGGAGCTGTATACCTATGCCGAAGCCTTAAGCTCCTTCAGATCCACAGGAGCAGAAGGATTAGCCAAGCAATACTTGACCTTCCTTCAGGACCCTTCATACACGCCTTCGATAGCGAACAAAGATGTGACCATGCCGAACCTTGTGAATGCAATAACCTTTGTAAATTATGAATTTAATATCAAACCTTCCATATTCGCTTCGATGCGGGGGATTAACACCTCTGTATTGGACAAAACCCGGACTTATTTGTGGATCGGAACAGACAGCGGAGTCACCAAAATCAATCTCGTCACGAATGAAATGATAAGTTATTCCGCACAAGGCAAGCAATTGTACGATGACAAGGTGCTTCTGCTTTTACCGGATGAAAGTACGGGTGTACTGGTTATTACACAAAGCGGCGTATCGCATATCTACCAATAAGGAAAGGGGAGCTTACCATGTACATGATGAAAAGAAATGGCGTGAAGATCACGGGTGCACTGCTTGCCTTAACGCTGTTCGTACTGCCGGCAGCGCCCGTGCTTGCGGAGAAGCTGCCGGGTGCGGGCTACTCTCCTGTTCAGCTGGAGGCTGTGCAGACCAAGGAAATGACCTATTACAAAGCCGGATCTGCCTCCATCCCGGGCACCCTTGAATGGGTCACCGGTACTGCTGCGCTCAAATTCCTGCCGCTCTCGGTAACCGGTGATGTAACCAGTGTAGTTCTGGACGGGGGGGTCTACTGGATTGGAACGGAGACCGGCCTGCAGCGGGTTGACTTCGGCGCAAGCGACACTAAGGATATCGTTCAGTATATGGCCGGACCAAGGTATCTGTATGGCGGAGACGATCATGTGACGGGACTTGCCAGTGACGGGCAGAACGGCATTTGGGTCCGGACAGCGAGCGGTGTCACGCATATCGCGATGCCGGAGAAGACGCTGCATGACAAATCGTTTATCTATGAGGATCTGGTGAAGTCGATTCTGGACCGGCGCGGCATGGTTCATGGCGCAGGCTTTACGTTTACGGAGATGGACAGCACGCTGGATGCGGTCAATTACAACTCTAAGACCGGAGTATTCACCTCCACACCTACCACCAGTGACAATGACGGTCTATGGACAGCGATGTATGCAATGGGGGAGATTTTCCGCTATAAAGCACTGCAGGAGCAGTACGGAGCCAGCCCGGCTTCCGGGGAGCAGGCAGAAATTGCTGATGCAAGAGCGGCGGCGCTTAGAGCGACCAAGGCCGTTCTGCTGCTCGATTATGTCTCCGGACGCGGAAACGGATTTCCGGCACGCTCCTATATGCTGACCAGCGAAGCGAGTGCGGCTACAGTGGGCAATTCAGTGTACGGCTACCAATCTCAGAACGGCTTCTGGTTCCAGAACTTTGTCGGGCCGGACATGACTAACCCGAATGGAATCATTCCAAGCATGCAGCGTAACGACGGGGTGGAGCCTATCGGCTATTCCATGGTGAGGGTAACCAAAGACGCAGAGAACAAAAAAGGCTCTACGCTGTTCCCGAGCGGAGGTACCGATGTGCTCAATTACAATGGGCTTGGGCTTAGTCAAGCTGCCATTGACGAGCTGAACCTGACGCGTCCTGAAGGCCAGAAGCTGGGGATTGATATCAAGACACGGGTTGGAACTACCGTAACCGGCGCAGTATATCAGGTGCTGCCTGTCATTACAGCCGCCACTAACAACAATGACGCGAAGGAAGATAAGACAACGGGTATCAATAATAAGCCGCTGTTTCAGCTGACAGCTCCCGTCTATGAGCAGATTCCGGAATTCTTTAATGATTTGTTCCCGGATAGCGCAATTGTGGATGGCCATATCGACATGAACCAGATTGTGTATAAGGCAGATACTTCTGCAGATGAAGTGGATGGCCATTATGCCATGTTCTATACAGCTTATAAATATCTGGTTGGTGACAGCACCGATCCTGAACTTCTTGAGCTGAAATCCCTCATTGAAGAAACCACGCACCGCATGACAGAGCTGATTTTGAAGGACGACCATTATTATATTGAGGATGCCACCGGCAAATCAACACAGTGGTCCAGATGGTTCGCCAAATACTTCAACGACAGCCTTGGCGTTATGGAGCAGCAGGTACAGTGGCAGTCCAAGATCGGCGTTGACGAAAAAGGGGATGATGCGCTGTCCTACGGTTACGAAGACGGCCCGCTCAACGCACTGCAGGTCATGGCTGCGCTGAAATCAGCAAGCTATATTGTCGCAGCGAGCTATCCGGCTGATTCGGCCAAGTATGAGCTGGCGTATGAGCAGGCTTTTGCAGGCAGCTACAGCAAGGAAGAGCCGTATATCAACGGTAAGGGCTATATGGCCATGGCACAGGACTATATTGAGCGCAGACTGGTGCGTCAGGCTACCAATGCTTACAGCGAGAACGACAACCAGCCGGTAACTATGGATAATGCAGGCGATGGCACGAACACCAATGCGACGCTTCATAATGACTGGACCCAATATATCAATTACTCGGATGAAGAGCTGGGCTGGTTCCCGGTATTCATACTTGTTACGCTTGAGCAGGATGCAGGCAGACATGCGCAGATTGTAGCAGCCTATGATCAATGGTACTCCAATGAGGTGCGGGAGGAGAATCCGTTCTACACCTTCCTCTACCAGCTTGCGCATCCGGACAAAACTGATGTCGATCTGCAGTCGGCGGTCCGCTTCCTGTACCGTTTCCCTGAATTCCAGATTGAATTCCCGGTGCAGTGGGACCGTCAGGATGTGCTGTATATTGAACCGGGTGACCGCGATGATTATAAACAGACGAACTACGCACTGGCTCCGGATGAGCGGCGCATCATTAAGCATAACTCGAATCCGTTTGAAAATGACAGCCAGACTACCGGGGCCAATCCGGGGTATAACTACCATTCAGGCAGCATTGAGGCGGGTTCGGTATTCACACTGCCCTACTGGTTGGGGCGCTATTTTGAGATCATCAAGGAGTAACAGGGCTTACTGAGCTGAAGGTAACGGAGCCGGAGCGCCCCATCCAGGGGTGCTCCGTATGCTCTCTGCGCTGACGGTCGCCCGGCCTTCCTTCATCCAAACTGTCTCTCGATAGTATAGCTGGGGAAATCACCCCGGAATACGCCGAAGCTGTATTCCAGAGGGGAACCGTCGGCCAAATACGTAAAAGTTCTCACTTGCAGGCAGGGGGAGCCTTCTTTGACACCAAGCAGCCTGCTGGCTGTTTTGTCCGCGAGTACAGGCTTCAGCTGCTCCACAGAGCGGTGGGCCTTCAGGTTATACTCTGACTCAAGGAAGGAGAAGAGCGATCCATCCTTATATTCATTAATGAGCCCCGGGGCGAGATCCCAGGCAATATAAGTAGTCTCATACAAGAGCGGTTCATTATCGGCATAGCGGAGCCGCAATAGCTGGTTTACCGGTGCTTTCAACGGAATATTGAGGAATTCATTGAGCGGGATTTCCGCAGGTGTCACTTTGGCTTCAATAATTGTACTGGTCGGCTCTTTGCCGCTCATCAGCACATCTTCAGTGAAGCTTCGTTTCTGGTTAAGCTGGAGCTCCTTACGTTTGACAAAGGTGCCCTTACCCTGGTGCCGCTCAAGAATATCCTGAACCTCCAGTTCGCTGAGCGCGAGGCGGATGGTGGTCCGGCTGGCGGAGAACATCTCGCATAACGCGGCTTCGGTGGGAAGCTTCTCTCCGACAGCATAGAAGCCGGATTGGATCTGTTTGAGCAGTTGTTCTTTAATATTGAAATATAATGTATTATTTGTTCTCTTTGTCATTACAAGTTTCCTCCGATGCCAATTTGTTATATTATATCACGGAAAAAGAGCAGGAGAAACCATATGGAAATGACGGGATTTTGAATCCATAATGTGTGCACCCTTTGCCGGGTATAGAGATTCACAAATCATTTGAGCGATTAGAAAATCCAATGAGGAGAAAAAAGGTTAAAAAAGGACATGTATTTGTAGGAACAATAAATAGAATTGTTATTATAAACATCTAACCGGGGCAATAATAGAGCATTTCAAGAGAGACGGAGGAAATCACAAATGAAGAAGAAACACTTGAAAATCGCAGTCATCGGAGGAGGTTCCTCCTATACGCCGGAGCTTGTTGAAGGCCTGATCCGGTATCATGATGAATTTCCGGTTGCTGAGCTGTATCTGGCAGATATCGAGGCAGGGGCGGACAAGCTGAGAATCATAGGGGAACTGGCGCAGCGTATGATTGATGCAAGCGGCAAGCCTATCAGGCTGCATACGACACTGGACCGGCGCGAAGCGATACGCGGTGCGGATTTTGTCGCTACGCAGATCCGTGTCGGCATGCTGGATGCACGCTCCAGAGATGAGAAGATCCCGCTGGCCCACCATTTAATCGGCCAGGAGACGACGGGCGCGGGCGGGTTCGCCAAGGCGCTTCGCACCATTCCGGTCATTCTGGACATTTGCCGGGATATCGAGGAGCTGGCTCCGGGTGCGTTCATGATTAACTTCACCAATCCGGCCGGTATCATTACGGAAGCCGTCTCGAAGCATTCCCGGGTCAAGTCTGTGGGGCTATGCAATCTTCCGATAAGCACGAAGATGCAGATCGCTGAGCTGTACGGGGTTCCGCAATCGGAAATGTTCATTGAGATTGTCGGGATCAATCACCTCAACTGGACGACCCGGGTGCTGATTGAAGGGGAGGACGTGACGGAGGACTTTCTCAATAAGCTGTCGGGAGCCAAGGGGCCTTCGATGGCCAACATCCCCGATCTGGAGTGGGATTCGGAGTTCATTCAGTCCGTAGGTGCACTTCCCTGCCCGTATCACCGTTACTACTATATGAAGGAAGAGATGTACCGGGAGATCTCTGAGCATTACCAGGAGAGCGGCAAGACACGTGCCGATGATGTGAAGGAAGTAGAAGCCGAGCTGTTCGAGATCTATAAGCAGCCTGAAGTGAACAGTAAGCCGGCTCAATTGGAGAAACGCGGCGGTGCCTACTATTCGGAAGCGGCGGTTCAATTGATGAAGTCTATCTATAATGATACCGGCGATATTCAGACCGTCAATGTGCGTAATCAGGGGGTTATTCCGGATCTTCCGGGTGATGTCTCCATTGAGATCAACTGTGTCATCAAATCCGATGGGCCGCATGCGCTTGCACCAAGCCAGCCCCTTCCCCCGCAGATCCGAGGTCTGCTGCAGGTAGTGAAGGCTTACGAGGAGTTGACCATAGATGCTGCAGTAAGAGGAGATTATGCCTCTGCACTGCAGGCCCTGACGATCCATCCGCTGGTGGGTGACGAGCGGATCGCCAAGGAAGTACTGGCCGACATTCTGGAGCAGAATGCTGAGTACCTGCCCCAATTCCAGGTGCGGGCAAGATAAACCCGGGAATAACGGCATCAGCCCCTTTCTGCAGCGCCGATTAGCTGCTGAAAGGGGCTGATGTTATGCATGGCAGCCGTGCGTCCTGTTATACCGGGACCTCCCGGGTGCTTGGTTCCATCGGGGAGCTGCAGAGCGGACACGGCTTCGAGGTCAGGTGATCCTCTGCGCCGCCCGCCTTCTTGCGGGTCCAGCCCGGACAGGCTTTGCCGGTGCACTGCCAGACCGGAACAGTATGTGTTCTCACTGCGGCTGAACCGTGTGTGCCGCTGCGGGTTACATGCGTTCTGCCCGGGCTGCTGGCTCCGGCGGCTGGAGCCGGTGCCAGTGGGCGGGCCGCCGAACGGAAGGCCGCGAGCATGAAGCGCGAGACCTCCGCTTTCTTGCCCCGATGCCTTGCAGGCGAGCTGATGAACAGCTCCTCCCTGGCCCGGGTAACGGCCACATAGGCGAGCCGGCGCTCCTCCTCCAATGCGGCAATGCCCGCTTCGGCTGCGGCTTTTGCAGCAGCCGCGCTGATCACCTTGACCGAGGCCTTCGCTGGCTTGCGGTCCTTCGCACGGTCCTCCTCCAGAGCGGAGCTATGCGGCAGAATTCCCTCTGAGGCTCCGATCAGGAAGACTACGGGGAACTCCAGTCCCTTGGATTTGTGGATGGTCATCAGCGCCACCCGGTTGCCTTGCTCCTTCAGCCCCGGCTGCCGGTTCTGCTCGTTACGCTCCGTTACGTTGTCGATGAATTCGAGGAACAGCGGAATTGTAGCGAAGCGCTCCGCCGAGGACTCCAGCTCATCCAGCATTTCCTTCAGCGTCTCCCGGTGCAGCGTAGCCTGATGGCGCTCGCTGCCTTCGATGAAATAATCGTAGAATACTGTGCGGATCTGGCGGATCGCTTGTAGCGGTGTCAGCTCCCGCAGGCCACGGATCAGGTCTAGCCGCTCGCGCAGCTTGACGCCCTTGAAATCTTCCATGCCCGGCATGGACAGCAGATGAATCAGCGGGCCCTGCTTCGCTTGCACCGCCTCCATACGCCGGATGTGCTCCATTCCCTTGTCCCGGTTCATGTAGAGTGTCGGCAGAATGTTCTCCATGGCGGCGAAGTCACGGCGGTTCACCGACAGGCGCAGGTGATCCAGCACCGGAGAGATCAGCCAATGCTCATAGAGCAGCTGGCCTTCCCCATAATCTATATAAGGAATATCGTGCAGCAGCAGCAGCTCCAGGACCGCCCGGTTGCTGCTTGTCGCGCGGTACAACAGGGCGAAATCACGGTATTCCCGGGCCCCGCTCTGCGTTTCACGCTCAATATGCTCCACGATTTGTCCAGCCTCGTCATCTGCTGTCTGCGGACGCAGATAACGGGGCGGCAGGCCGCTGCTGCGGGCTGCCTGCAACGTCTTGGCGCGGCGCCGCGAATTATGGCGGATAATGCCGTTGCCCAGCCCGATGATCGCCGGACCGGACCGGTAGTTGATATCCAGTGTGATCACCTTGGCCTGCGGATACAGCTTCTCGAACTCCAGGATGAACTCGCTGCGGGCACCGTTGAAGGAGTAGATCGTCTGGTCATCGTCGCCGACCACCATCAGGTTATCCTGCGGAGCAGCAACCATCTTCACCAGCTCATATTGCAGCGCATTCGTATCCTGGAACTCATCGACCATCACATATTGATACTGCTGCTGTAGCTCCCTCAGCAGCGCAGGCTGTTCGCGGAGCATCTGGTAGGCGAGCAGCAGCACATCGTCGAAGTCGATTTTGAAATGATCGGTCTTCCACTGCTCATACTGAGCCAGGATAGCCTTCATCTCCTTCTCTGCCTCGGTAGTCTCCGGCAGCTGTACGGGCAAGCCCATATTCATCTTCCAGGCGGAGAGCAGACTGAGCAGATTCTCAGGAGGATAGGCATCCTTCGGCAGTCCCAGCTCGCGCATAATCTGCTTCAGCAGAATATGCTGGCGGCGGGTCTCGCTGAAAATATCCTGCCGCAGTCCCTGCCGCCGCAGGAAATAAAGAAAGAACGAGTGGAACGTACGCGCCTGCAGGCGCGCAGCATCCCCCTCGTTCACCCCGGGCAGCAGGGCGATCCGCTCGCGCATCTCTGCAGCTGCCTTGCTGGAGAAGGTCAGCAGCAGCAGGCGTCCGGGGGCGATGCCGCGCACAGACAGCAAATACCCGGCTCTGCAGATCAGCACCGAGGTTTTGCCGGAGCCGGCTCCAGCCAGTGTCAGCAGCGGCCCGAGATGATGGCGTACCGCCGAGATCTGCGGCGGATTGAGCAGAATGCCGCCTGCCTCCAGCCGCCTGAAATAAGCGGCATCGCTGTCCCCCGGCTGTACCGTCTCCCGGCTTGTCCGGGCTGAGGCTACCTTCGCCTGGGGGATATTCTCACCGCTGGCTCCCAGCGGGATATTATGAAATAAGAGCTTATTCATTATGTTCACCTTCGTTTGTTTCTGAATGCGTAATCAGTCATGCGGTTTTGGCCAGTATACACTATAACATTCCGCACTCTATTCTGCACGAGGCTATCTCCCGGATGCATTCAGCTTGGCCAGAAAAGAATTCACCTTGCGCTCGTACAGCCGGGGCTGGTCCTCCTTGATCTCCTCCAGCAGGAAGGCCAGGCACTGCCGGATTCTTGGCGGCATACGGACGGCGATCTCGGCGTAATCCTTGCGGTAGCGGTCGTCCTGGAGAATTCTTTGATTCAGCACAATCGCCCAGTTGCGAGCGTGCTCCAGCATCTCCGGCAGCGACTCCAGCAGCTGGGTCAGATACATCTCCATCTGGACACTCTCCACAAAATGAACAAGGCTGAACATCACCTCTTCCTGCTCCGTATCATCGTCGAATACTTTGAAGATCTGGTGAATGACGGCATCCTCTGTATCACCGGCCAGACCCTCCAGTGCCTGATCGAACTGCTCGCATTCCAGCTCGGTGCGCAGCAGCCGGTTCTCATATAACCGGGCAATCCCGGGGTATAGGTGGTTCATAGAGTAATTCCTCCCAGCAGAAAATAACGCCATTTATCATAAAGTCCACTTTTTGACAGATAATACTAATATATTGGACAAAGGACTAGCTGATTATAACAGATAGACAAATAGAAGTGAGGTATGGAGGGATATCATGTTTATTCCGGTGCTTATGGAATTAACCAATGCCGAACGGTTGACGCTCATTCTATATTTAGCAGTCAACCTGGGCGCCATCTCATTATTATGCTTTCGGCGCTCGGGAACCGACCGCCGCTAGCGGAAACAGCCTTCATTTGAAGGCTGTTTTGCTGTTCAGAAGATGCCGCAGTCCCGCCGCTACACCATTCTCCGTATGGCTCAACGTAATGAAGTCGGCGGTCTGCTTCAGCACGGGGGCGGCATTCTCCATGGCAATCTTGTACCCCGCCATCTCGAACATAGGCAGATCATTGTAGCTGTCGCCCATCACCGCCACTTGCTCCGCAGGAATCCCGTAATGGGCTGCGAGCATGCTAACACCGGTGCCCTTATTCGCTTCCTTATGGTTGATCTCGATATTGTTGACATGCGATGCGGTAATAATCAGCCCGGGAATGGCAGCGAACCGCACAGAGGCTTCCTTCAGCAGCTCACGGTTCAGCGAGAAGACCAGGGTCTTATAGATCAGATTCTCTTCCTTGCTCCAGACGTCCTCCATCTTCTCCACGTAGGTTACCGCTGCCTGCTGGAACTGCTGGTCTACCATCGCCTGGAGCAGCCAGGCTAATTCCTCGGGGACCTCAGTATCCTTAAGAGTAGCCAGCTTCTCCAGCTGTACCCGCTTGTCCAGCTCTACATATACGTTATCCTCAGTGTATACCTCGTAATACAATTCAGGAATTTCATTCATCCAGCGCAGTGCGGGGATAATATCCTCTTTATTCAGCGGAGTGCTTGCCGCCACCGTCCGGTCAGCCAGCGTGATCACAGCACCGTTAAGACTCACCACAGGGCACTCCAGATCAGCCAGACGCAGCTGCCGTTCAGCATCCATGTAGGAACGGCCCGTAGCGATAATCACGATATGCCCCAGGCGCTGTGCTTGAAGAATAGCCTCTTTATTCTCGTTGCTGATTTCACCCTCCGCATTGAGCAGTGTTCCGTCCATATCCAGTGCAATAAGCATGTGATTGATCTCCTGTTCTATCTATTTATTGTAATTTCCCCTTCAAGGGCGCGCAGGCTTTGTCTGAAATATAAGAAATTATATGTTTCACACGATAAATTATCCTTCTATTTCTCGCTGAAACGGTACCGTCCCTTAAAAGGACGGCAAAGCCGTTTCCACTTATATTTTATCATTATTTACTCGGAAATTTAAAATTAAAGTGTTCATCTATAGTATTACAGAACAGCTTCCCTGCTGCATGCAGCGTGACGGATTTTCAGAAAAGAGTGCTCCCGTGGTACAATGTAAGGCAGACCTGTAACCTGACAGCCTGGTTCGTCTTCTGCATGTGTAAGGGACGATGACCGGGATGCAAGCGGCATGGGGTCGCTATGTAAGGGGGAAAAGATACTGATGAAATCCAGAAATTTAGCTACGATCTCTCTCGCTATTATGGCCTGCGGCTTTCTGTTCACCTTGTTTCTGCCGGAGAATCTGGCAGTTATTCTGCTGAGAGGCGGCTTCGAGGCAGGTCTGGTCGGAGGAATCGCCGACTGGTTTGCTGTGACAGCGCTATTCCGCCATCCGCTGGGCCTTAGAATTCCGCATACCTCGCTGCTACTGAAGAACCGGGATAAGCTGATCCAGTCCCTGATCTCTGCGATGGAGAATGAGCTGTTGAACAAGGAGAGCATTGAGAATAAGCTGCGCACCTTCAATATAGTCTCGCTTGTAGCTGGCGTACTGACCCGGTTCTTCTCCAGAAAGAAAGCGCGGCAGGAAGTGCTGGAGCAGCTGAAGGGCTTCGTGCTGCGGCTTCCGGTAGAGCAGGCTGTTCCGTATATTCAATCGGCAGCAGCAAGCTATCTGCGTGAAGCTAAGCTCGGAGTCGCAGCAGATACCATAGCCACCAGCCTGATGAATGAGGGCAAGGATATTGCAGCCCTTGATTTTGCGCTGGAGGGGATCTCCGCCTGGAGCGGACGCCCGGAGACGCGGGCCATGCTGGGCAAGATCGCCAGTGAGAAGCTGGCCGAGGTGAAGCTTGGCGGACTGAAGGGAATGGCCTTCCAGGCCTTCGTCGGGTTCGTGGATGCTGATATGCTGGGGGAAATGCTTCAGGGTATGGTGCAGTCTACGATCCGTGACTTTAAGGAAGAGGACAGCCCTTACCGGGAGGAGGTCATCCGGGAGATCCGCGTGGCTCTGTTCCAGCTGCTGAGCGATGAAGAACGGATTGCCTCACTGAAGAATTGGGCGCTGAATGAGCTTCAAGGGGAAGCCGCTGCCGCATTTGTACTACAGCAGCTGCAAGGGCTGCGCGGCAAGGCGGTTACGCTGCTGGAAGAGGACCGGGGCCGGGGCGGGCGCAGGCTGTTCTCGCTGTATGCCGCGCTGGTCCGGCGGGTTAGCCAGGAGAAGGAATGGATTCAGACAACAGAGGACCGGATTCGCGGTACACTGATCTCCTTCGTGGAAGCTAATCATTACCGGATCGGGCAACTGGTAAAGGAGAACCTCGATCAGATGGACGATGCCGCTCTGGTGAATATGCTGGAGGAGAAGGTCGGCAAGGATCTGCAGTGGATTCGTGTCAACGGGGCCGTCTGCGGCTTTGTGGTCGGGCTGGGACTTACCGTGATCCAGCTGATCTGATCATCGCAAGACCAGGAATTCATAAAGGCAGCAAGGCAGTCCCCGGTCGTCCGTGAAGACGGAGAGCGGGGGGATGCTTTGCTGCCTCTTTCATGGAAATATAAGAATGTATAGGTTTCACGCTATACTTTATCCTTCTATTTCACGCCGAAACGGTACCGTCCTGTAAAAGGACGGCAAAGCCGTTTCCACTTGTATGCGTCAATATAGCAGGGCTAAGATTTTCTTTCTCTATAGCTGGTTCTTGCCGTTGCTGATGGTGAAGACCTCCTGTACAGGCAGGACAAAGATTTTGCCGTCGCCGAAGGAGCCATGCTCACCGGATCTGGCCGTACGCATAATAATGCTGATGACGTCATCCTTGTCTTCATCCTGAATGACGATCATCAGCAGCTTCTTGGAGATTTGATTGTAATGGTTGGTTCCGACCTGAATGCCCTTTTGCTTGCCGCGCCCGAGCAGATCCATCTTGCTGATGGAGGGGAAGCCGGCCAGCAGCAATTCGGCCATCACTTCATCCGCTTTCTCAGGTCTTACGATAGCTTTGATCATTAACATAACGATGCACCCTTTCTACAGCGAATAATAGGTTGTAGGGGGTTGCCAATATCTCGGTGGCTTACTGTATAGTGCATTTGTTTAATGGCAACGCTTACACGTGTAGTATATTATTAACTCCGGCTGCATCCTGCGAGAAGGATCACAAAATCCGTATTACACATTGTCGTATCCTGACTGGACTTACAGTTCGGCGCTGTCCGTCCGCCAGGAAAGTATTTCAAGGTAAAGTGTTGTGCCCCTTATTTAACCGGAGGAGCCTTCTAGAAGGATGATTCCTCTGGTTAACGTGAAGGAACCAGCTTCAGATAAATGTTCTCCAGCAGCTCTGCGGTATGCTGCCACTCATACATCTGCAGCGCATCGCTTCTTCCCTGCAGTCCGATCCTTGCGGCAAGGTCCGGATTGCGGCCGATCTGCAGCATACGGCTGGCAAAAGCAGCAGGGTTCCTGTACTGCTTCACCAGATAGCCGTTACGGCCCGAATCGATAATCTCCCGGATTCCACCGTTGCTGGAGGCGATCACCGGCAGCCCCGAGGCCATCGCCTCCACATTCACCAGCCCGAAGGCTTCATGCTGCTGGGAGGGGCAGATAAAGCAGTCGGCAGCCTGATACATACTGTGGATATCCTCATGGGGAATATTGCCAAGAAATGACACCTGTACGCCCAGCCGCCGGGCAAGGGCTCTCAGCTGCCGGAGATACGGCGGCTTCCCCTTGCCTGCGATCAGCAGCCGTGCGGGCATATGCCGATTCAGGCGGTGCATGGCCCGGAGCAGCACAGGCACTCCCTTGCGCGGAATGACCCGGCCTACGAACAGGACCGTGAAGCCGGGGCCAAGACCATGCAGCGTGCGCAGGCGCGCCTTCTCCTGCGCAGATGCAGGAGTGAAGCGCGACAGGTCTGCTCCCAGAGGAACCACGCGAAGCTTGCTGCGGATGCGGGGGAACCTCCGGATAAGCCGCTGCTCCAGGGAGCTGCTGTTGGCCGTGACGGCATCGGCCAGGGCCAGGCAACGGGCGATGCCGGGCTCCTGCGGCACGAATGTGAGAGAGTGAAGGAATATCATCACCGGAGTGCCGGGGTACTGCCGCTTCACAGCCGCCGCCAGCCGCGGCCGGTTGTCGATCTGAATAAGATCGAACGGCTCTGAGGCTTCCAGGAATGTAAGAACGGAGCTGCGGTACCGGGAAGGGGTGCCTGAGGGCAGCCGGATGAACTGGACCTGCTCGAGCTCATCCGTGTCAGGAAGCCCGGCGGCTCTGCGGCTCACAATGGTTACCTTGTGTCTCTTGGTCAGCCTGCGCGCGATATTCCAGATGCAAATCTCCACAGAGCCGTCCCCGGGAACCGTGAACTGCTCCGGTGCAATCATGCAGATGTGCATTGTGGCTGCTCCTCCCGCTGCATAGTAGATAGGGTTCTTAACCTAACATATGCGTTCAGGCGTGCAGAAGTCACAGGAGCAAGTGGGGAACGGCCTTCTGCGGTCTAGTTGCCTGTCTGTCTAAGAGTAGCTGCAATGACTCCGGCAATCGTCTGCTCATACTCCAGGATCTTCAGCTTCCCCGCCGCGATCTGCTTGTACCCGGCGACCATAGAAGATAAGGATTGTCCGGCCAGAGCCGGATTCTGCTTGCGGATAGCCGCTTTGAAGTCACTCCAATCTGCCGTTAGCCGCTTGTTCAGGGCAGAGACTGCGCTTTTCTGTGATTTGATTAAGCTTTGCGGTCTGTCAATGCCCGCCAGGGTCTTACGGGCAGCGGCCATTCGGCGGGTACGGGTATCCTTGGCGGCCTTGAGCAGCGCTTCCTTGTCGCGGATCTCCTGGCGGGCAATCTGGACCAGCAGCTTCATGGCTTCCGACTGGGCCTTCAGGACGGAGTTCAGTGTCTTGTCCTTCAGTCCCTTGAGCAGGGAGATCCGCTTGTTCAGCGCGCTGTATTGATCGAACAGCGGCTGATAACGCTGCTTGGCACTGCTGACGGCAGCGCTCAGCTTGGTGATGGAGGCCTGGTCCATATTCTTGATGGACTCCCGGACTGCATTCAACGCCTCTGTATTCTGATCATGGAGCGTCCTGATCTGCACCTCCCGGCTGTCATACCCAGCAGACAGGGTGGTCAGCTCTGTGAACTGGCTCTTCATCCGGGTGCGGGCAGTGCTGTCCGCCCTAGCAGCAGTCAGGTCAAAGGAAGCCTGAACCGATGAGGTAATCACCGTCGCCGCTGCCGAAGCCGGACCGGCCGGGAAGCTTAGGGCAAGGGCAATCAAGAGGGACAGCAGCAGACAACTTGGCTTATACAGATTGTTCATTAACATTCCTCCGCTTGTCTTCATGTCCCGGAACACAAAGAAAGCACCCGCAGTAAAGGCCAACAGGCCTCTATTACGGGTGCTTCCGGCGTAATGAGTCACGAAGATAGTTTTGTTTTTTATTATAGATATAATATCTTAATTTTGTCAATATTATCAATTTAACTTATGCGAATCAAGGGGAGGACCTTCATTTCATTCCGTGACGGTCTTATCGTATACTGTGAAGGAAGAACGTCAAGTGAAGCACAACAGAGGGTCAGCAGAAGAGCCAGCCCCAAGATGAAGGAGGCCTTAGGTGATGGATAACCTGGCTAGGAATAACAGCATTCTCGATCAAGCCTTCCAGTTATCTCCGGTGGGGATGGCTGTATTGTCTCCGGAAGGAGGCAGATGGATGAAGATTAATCCTGCTTTTTGCAATATGCTGGGCTGCACTGAGCCTGAATTTCTCTCAGGGACTCTATCGGGGGCCGGCCGGGACCTGCAGGAAGAATTCTCTATTCAGCGAATCGGGACAGAGCTTGCACAGCGGCAGGGACAGCCTCTACAGGTGGAGCAGCGGTTCTCCGGCATTGACGGGCAGCCGTTCTGGCTCGTCCTGACCTTCATTCCGGCCCAAGAGGAGCCTTCCGGCCGGACCGTTATTGTATATGCACAGGATGTAACAGACCGCAAAATTGCTGACCAGCTGACCGTAGACAGCCGCGATCTGTACAATTTATTCATAAAAGACGATCAGAGCATGATCTCCTTCTCCCTGCCCGACGGGACGATAACCTTCATATCGCCGTCCTCCTATTCCCAGATCGGATACCATCCGGAGGAGATCGTCGGCAGGAACCGCGCCGAATTCTATCACCTGGAGGATGTTGAAGCAATCAACAGCTCCGGCAGCCTGCTGAAGAACAATATCTCCAGTCGCCGCCTGCGCCATAAGGAGGGCCATTATCTATGGTTCGAGACATCCTTCCATGTGGTCCGCGGCGATAAGGGTGAA
This sequence comes from Paenibacillus sp. FSL R7-277, assembly GCF_000517965.1. NCBI lineage: Bacteria > Bacillati > Bacillota > Bacilli > Caryophanales > Paenibacillaceae > Paenibacillus > Paenibacillus sp. FSL R7-277. The sequence continues at coordinate 50,831 of NZ_ASPX01000014.1, read as the reverse complement.
ATCACACGGATTATGGGGATTGGCCGTAACGTCACCCGGCGCAAGCACAGCGAGGAGGCCCTTGCGTCCGCGCAGCGGGTGGCGCGAATAGGCTCATGGGGCTGGGATCTGGTGAAGGGCAGAATCACGTTCTCCGACGAACTGCGGCGTATTCTGCAATATAGTGTGGAGACAGGCCAAGTGAATCAGGAGGCCTTCCTGGCACTGGTCCATCCGGAAGATGTCCGGATTCTGCAGGAGGCCGTAGAACGGGCTATGGGACTAGGGGAGCCGGGGAATACGGCTTACCGGATGATTTTGCCGGATGGGGAGGTCCTGATGGTGCATGTCCAGTGGGATGTCATCCTGGGACCGGAGGGCCAGCCAGCCCAGCTGTTCGGTATGATGCAGGATATTACGGAGCGTATGCATATGGAGGAGCAGCTGCGGGAGAGTGAACGGAATTTCCGGCTGATGTCGGAGAACTCTCTCGACCTGATCTCGCGCCATGCGATTAAGGACAGTATCTTCCTGTATTGCTCACCGGCCAGCCGTTCGCTGCTCGGTTATGAGCCTGAGGAGATGATCGGCACCAGTGCCTACGATTACCTGCATCCTGATGATCTGGAGATGATTCTGAATCAGATGGCGGAGAGCGTGGATTCGGGATTGATTCCGCCGGCCTCCTACCGCTACCGCCACAAGAACGGTACCTATGTCTGGTTTGAAACGAACAGCCGGTATATTTTTGACGCGCAGGGCCGGAAGACAGAGATTATTGCCGTAGGCCGTGACATTACTGAACGCAAGCAATTCGAATCGAAGCTGCAGGAGAGTGAGCAACGCTACAAATCCCTGTTCGAGTATAATCCTGCGGCGGTATATTCCATGAATCTGCAGGGCGATTATCTGACGGCGAATGCCAATCTGGAGAAGCTGAGCGGCTACTCGCTGGAGGAGCTGCTGGGGAATTATTTTGGACCGCTGGTGGCTGAGAAGGATATCCAGAAGACGCTGCATCATTTCACCCTGGCCAGCCAGGGGGAGCCGCAGAGCTATGATCTGACGCTGATCCACAAAGACGGGCATCCGGTGGAGATCAATACGATTAATATTCCAATAGTTGTGGATCATCAGGTGGTTGGGGTATATGGGATCTCCCGCGACATTACGGATCATATCAGGTACACGGAGCAGATTGAGAAGCTGAGCAATGATTATACCCTGATTCTCAATGCCGTGTCCGAAGGAATATTTGGTCTGGACAACGAGGGGCGGGTCACCTTTATTAATCCTGCGGGGGCGCATATGCTGGGCTTCGAATGTGATGAGATTACCGGGCATCCTTACCTGGACCCCATCCAGCAGACCGCGCTTGACGGCAACCATTACCGGCCGGAGGAGTCTCCGCTGATGCGGGCAGTCCGGGCAGGAGAAGCTCATCAGAGCCTGGATGCGGTGCTGTGGCGTAAGGACGGCTCCAGCTTCCTGGCCGAGTACCAGGTAACCCCACTGTTCGACAAGGGTGAGCGCAAGGGAGCGGTTGTTGTCTTCCGTGACATTACCGGGGAGAAGGAGATTATCAGAGCCAAGGAGCTGGCGGAGAAGGCGGACCAGGCCAAATCGGAATTTCTCGCCATCATGAGCCATGAGCTGCGTACACCGATGAACGGAATTATGGGCATGACCGATCTGCTAAGTGAGACGGAATTGACGGAAGAACAGCGGGGGTATGCCCAGATTATCAGCGAGAGCAGTGCATCCCTGCTATATATTCTTAATGAAATTCTGGATTTCAGCAAAATCGAAGCTGGTAAAATGACGCTTACCCACGAGCCGGTAAGTCTGGTGGAATTACTCGACAATATCACGGAGCTGTTCATGCCGAAGGCCCGTGAAAAGAATATTGAGCTGTCCTGCCGCATGGCTGCGGATGTGCCGGAGCTGATCATGGGAGATGCGGCCCGGCTGCGCCAGGTGCTGGTGAATCTCGTCAGCAATGCCGTGAAATTCACCGAGACGGGACAGGTCTCCATTCTGCTCAGCAGAGAATATAGCAGGGAGCGCAAGAAGCTGACGCTCAAATTCAGCGTGGCCGATACAGGGATAGGAATCCCTTCTGAGAAGCAGCCGCTGTTGTTCCAGTCCTTCTCGCAGCTGCACCCGTCCATTAACCGCAAGTATGGGGGAACCGGACTGGGGCTGGCCATCTGCAAAAAGCTGGTGGAGCTGATGGGCGGTGCCATTACTGTGGATAGCGTAGTCGGGGAAGGTTCGAATTTCTATTTCATCCTGCCTGTAGATATGGAGCTGGAGCCGGAAGGCGGCTGGGAGGATACGGTGATTGTCTCTGATCCGGCGCCGGTCTCTGAACATAGTAGCATCCCGGAAAAAGGCGAATCCGCTGCTGAATTCGGGCCTCTACGTATCTTGGTGGCGGAGGATCATCCGGTGAATCAGAAGCTGCTGGTGACTATGCTGGACAAAAGAGGCTATGCCGCCGATCTGGTCGATCATGGCGAAGCGGCGGTGCAGGCAGTGCTCCGTGAGCGGTATGATCTGGTATTCATGGATGTACAGATGCCGGGGATGAGCGGGCTTACGGCAACGGCCAGAATCCGCGAGCAGGCGCCTGCCCCGCATCAGCCGTATATTGCAGCTGTGACAGCGTATGCCAGAAAAGAGGACCGGGAGCGCTGCTATGCGGCGGGCATGGATGACTTTGTCAGCAAACCGTTCCTGGCTGCCGAGATTGACCGGGTGCTGGAGCGTTGCAGCCATAGGGTATCCCTATGAGCCGGAGGCCTTCTGGTGAGCGATTGAAGGCGAAGGCGTATACACAGTGGGAGACAGGCGTAGCCTCGCCTTCCTCAGCCTGCGGGCCGGCGACCATGGCGGCCCTCCTGGAATATTGGCATTCGCAAATGGGCCGGACGTTTATTCCGGGTATCCGTCATTTTGATTCCATGGCCGCGCATATCAATTACATCTACACCCATCATGGCGGGACGCCCTGGGGCATGAGCGCACGCAGCTTTGTCAGAGGCCTCCGGGCGTACATCGGCGCAGCCCTGCCGCCTTTAAGTAACCGCTCCGACCTGATTAACGTATCCGTGTTCAATGATATCGGTCGCTACCGGGCCGAGATTGATGCCGGGCGTCCGGTCGCGCTCAAATTCGACAAGTGGTTCAGCTTCCGCTGGCGCGGAAGATATGCGTATGACTATCATTGGGTGCTGGGAATCGGTTATGAGGCTGAGGAGGACGGCTCCTGTAAGCTGATTGTCCATGACAACGGGGTGCAACATCCTGGCGGCGGTTATACGCCGGGCAGAGAACGGCAGATCACCTATTCCGCGAATAAAAAAATACTTACAATGGTTTCGCTCAATCTGCCGGAATCGCCAGATGTGCCGTGACAGACGGGCAACTCCTATTCTGGAAGGAAGCCACCTTTAGCAAGTAAAGAACTCCTTGGAGTAAAGAGGCAGGCATTCAGTTCGTAGCGAACCATATCAGAGATAAATGTATTCTATGCAACTAAAAACACTGAAACGGGTAGAATCCCTCTTCTAATTGTAGTCTGTACAACTAAATTTGCCCGAATGGGCGAAAATCCAGGTATAGAGGGATTTTAATTGCAGGAAATACAACTAAACGTTGATTAAGCGGCACATAGGGCGATTTAGTTGTACAAATTACAATTAAGCCTACCCCTTGCAACCTAATTTTGGCCCAGTAAAGCCTCAACAAGCAATTAGTTAAAATAATTTCTCATGCATTTAAATCTGATGAGCTACAGTCTGCTTCAAGATCATGGCCGGGCCGGGGCAGGATATTTCTTGTGTCCCGGCCTTTTTGAAATATAGAATTTATATGTTGCACAGGATAACTTATCCTTCTATTTCTCGCTGAAACGTTACCGTCCTTTAAAAGGACGGAAAAGTCGTTTCCACTTGCAGAGTGTGATTCAAACGTTTGCACAAAGTTGGCGGTTAGGATAAAATTTCAAATAGAGAAAAGAGGAATTGTATAAATCCCAGGAGCCCTGCCGTATATTTAGTTAAGGGTAAAGGAGGCGGTATGCCTTGTCAGTACAGAAGGAAATGAAGGAACCGATTGATTACGGGGACCCGGCGGCTACCAGCGGAATCTCCGTCTTCGACCGGAATTTCGATGAGCTGTTCAGCTATGACGGAGAGGATCTTGGCCTAACCTATTCGGCGTCCGGCTCCGCGTTCTGTCTGTGGGCCCCGACAGCCCAGGAAGCGGAGCTGGTGCTCTATCCATCCTGGAAGGATGCTGCACAGCGGCAGATACCCATGGTGCGAGACGTCCGGGGAACCTGGAGACTCAGCGTTCCGGGCGATCTGGATGGAATGTTCTACACCTACAGGGTGCGTATCGGGGAGCTATGGGATGAAGCGGTGGACCCGTACGCCCGCGCGATCGGCGTGAACGGGGACAGAGGGGCTATACTGGATCTGCGCAAGACCGATCCCGCGCGCTGGACGCAGGATAAGCCGCCGCTTGCGGACCCGGTGGATGCGGTGATCTATGAGCTTCATCTGCGTGACTTATCGGTTCATCCTGCCAGCGGGATTAAGCACAAAGGGCAGTACCTGGGTTTGGTGGAAGCGGGGACCCGCGGCCCAGAAGGAATTGCGACAGGGCTTGACCATATTGCCAGTCTGGGTGTTACCCATGTGCAGCTGCTGCCCATCTATGATTATGCGACAGAGAGTGTGGATGAGACACGCCTGGATGAGCCTCATTATAACTGGGGATATGACCCCAAGAATTACAATGCTCCTGAAGGCTCTTATGCATCAGATCCGTATGTTCCGGGCCTGCGCATCCGGGAGCTGAAGACAATGATTCAGGCGCTGCATGACCGCGGCCTGCGTGTCATTATGGATGTGGTCTACAACCATGTCTATGACGGCTTCCGGGTGAACTTCACCAAGCTGGTTCCCGGCTATTATCTGCGGTATAAGCAGGACGGGCGGTTGTCGAACGGCTCAGGCTGCGGGAATGATACTGCTTCCGAGCGGAGGATGATGTCCCGCTTCATCGTTGAGTCCGTGCTGTACTGGGCCAGGGAATACCATATCGACGGCTTCCGCTTCGATCTGATGGGTCTTCATGATGTAGGGACTATGAACGAGATCCGCCGTCGTCTGGATGATCTGGACCCTTCGATTATAACGATAGGCGAAGGCTGGGTGATGGACACGGAGCTGGCCGAGGACCTTCGGGCCAACCAGTGCCAGGCCAATCAGATGCCGGGCATTGGCCACTTCAATGACGGCTTCCGCGATGCAGTGAAGGGTAATATATTCCTGCATGACCAGAAGGGCTTCATCAGCGGCGGGTTCGGCTTCGAACGCAATGTGAAGGCAGGCATTGCCGGAGCGATCTACTACGGGCCCGGCCTCGGGCAATACGCCCAGGAGCCGCAGCAGTGTGTGAACTTCGTGGAGTGCCACGACAATCATACACTGTGGGATAAGCTGGTCTTGTCTACGGCAGGAGTGGAAGACGGACAGCGCCGCGCTATGCACCATCTGGCCTCGGCTATGGTGCTGACGAGTCAGGGGATACCGTTCATTCATGCCGGGCAGGAGTTCCTGCGGACCAAGGACGGTGTGGAGAACAGCTATAAATCGCCAGTGGAAGTGAACTGGCTGGACTGGGAACGCTGCGCGGAACATGCCGGATCTGTAGCATACATGAAGCAGCTGATCGCACTGCGTGCCGCTCATCCCGCCTTCCGGATGCGTACCGCCGATGAGATCCGTGACCATCTGGTGTTCGAAGAGGCACCGGCGCAGGCGGTGGCCTTTACGCTCCGCGATCATGCCGGAGGAGATTCTGCGGAGCATCTGTACGTTCTGTACAATGCCAACCCCGAAGGTGCAACCCTGATGCTGCCCGAACTGGGCGAATGGGACATTATATTCGGCGAAGCGCATATTGGACGGTTGGAGAGAGGTACTTTAACCACTGCAGGAATAGGAATGATCGTACTTGCTGTGAACTAATGGATAGGTACCGCGATTAAAGGTATCACGCCGAAGCAGGCTGCCGGGGCAGTCTGCTTTTTGCTGTGGCGGAAATATGCTTAGTGTAGGCGAAAAACCGAACACAATGTGCAGGGGTCGGGGGCTGTATTAAGCCCAAACACTCACCTTTTGTAAAACCTTACTCAATATATATCATATCCTTCTCACCCGCGACATTAGAGCCGAAATGACAGTGAGCAGCCAAACCAGTAAACAGAGGAGGGCAAATATCGGGAACAAGCTAATCTCAAACATAGAACGGCCAAGACTGGTCTGAACGGCTATTACCAAAATGGCAATCAGCCAAGCTATACAACCTGTATGCAGGAGCAGACGCTGTTTGCCGGACCCTAGATTCGAATGTTCCAGCAGCCAGGCGGGTAACAGCAGGGTTTGGAGCGAATGGAGGCCAATTCCATGTAGTACAATATAATTGCCTCCAGCTCCGGTAAAACGGCCTTGTAAGCTCATCATGATCAGTCCGGCCAGATTAGCTATAAATACCGCCAGCAAGGCATAACGGATACCGTTGATTAGTACAGGGCGCGATAAGGGAGCCTTCATTTTCAGAAATTGGACAGCCAGCAGGATACCCCCGATGACAAAAGAAAGAGATACGACGCCAAATAAAGCTCCCCCAAGGGTATCCACTAGGCCGCCGGCTTTAGAGAAACGGGGATTGAAGCCCCGGAAATTCTGCAGGGTTTCAATTACATAGCTGTATGAAGCAGCAACAATAAAAAGCCGGCGAATGACTTTTCTCATGCGAGCGGTAAAGCCTGCAAAGGGTAAGATCGCAGCAATAGATAACAGAAAAATTCCTAAGGCTGCTGCAAATGAGAATACATTTTCTATATTACCCTCCGGTAGAACAACTGCTCCTTGAAAGAACATAAAGACAGCAGCACATCCCGCAATAACAAACCCGAGCCCTCCAAGCACAACGAGCCCTTTTTCACGCTTGAAAATAGATACGGCAGATGTCATCAATTCGGTCAACATAGTATGCAAGGTTAGCTCACTCCTTTATTTATTTATCGATTAATAAATAATTATCCAAAATAATTGCAAGCAGTAACAGATAAGATTTATCCGTTTGCTGCTTGCATTTACTTCATTCTTTAGTCATCAGTATGGATTGTTTTATTTCTGACAGATCAAGTACCTCGGATAACGTGACTAGCAGCCCTATGCTCATAAAACGGATTGCATTTCCTTCCGAATCAGGTACCCCGGCTTTCTGGAATTTGGCAGTCACTTCGTCAAAAATAGTCGTATAGAGCTTAGCAGAATGTTGTTTGATCCCCGCTTCAGATATGGTGTAAGCCTGCATGACCATCAGTACTTCGGAACGGTGTGTCTCCATTAATTTGAAAAAACTGGCGCCCATCGCGCCAACCAGCTGATCAGCAGGTGCCTCGACTTCCATAAAAGTGTTATGAATCCGATCATATGCACGTTTTAACACAGCTATATATAAGTCTTCTTTGTTGTCAAAAAAATGAAAGATGTAGGGCTGCGTAACTCCCGCGGCTTTAGCTACCATAGCAGTGGTTGTCCTGTAGTAGTCATATTCTGCAAATAAGGTCAAGGCACTTTCCATAATTTTTTGCTTCTTATCTTCCTTTGCTGCCATTGTGATCATTTCCAATCGTTTATTTATCGAGCGATAAATAAATCATATAAAAGAAACATTTGTCTGTCAATCCTGCTGTTCTTGCTAACAGCTCGATGCACGGATAACGCCCATAAACCCGCTTTTAAAAATAATTCTCCATTCATCATAAACACTACTTCATCTGTCGTAGTAATTGTGCTACACTGAATTTAATTACTACGACAGATGAAGTATAGGAGGCAGGCAATTGATCAGCAGTGATGTGATTAGGGGATACAACGACACGATGATCCTCTACATGCTTCTGGACGGGGAGTCTTACGGCTATGAGATTTCCAAGAACATACGGAAGCTATCGGAAGAGAAATACATTATGAAGGAAACCACACTCTATTCGGCATTCACGCGGCTGGAGAAGAACGGTTATATTGATTCTTTTTATCTGGATGAGACGTTTGGCAAAAGACGCACCTACTACCGCATCACTCCGCAGGGTCTTGCCTACTACCGGGCCAAATGCGAGGAATGGCAGATCACGCAGGAAGTTATCAACAAATTCATAAAGGAGCTGTGAGGAACTTGGATACCATCATTGTATATTTGAACAATATGTTCGCATCTCTGCCCAGAACGGAACAGATGGTGATGCTGAAGCAGGAGCTGCTTGGCAACATGGAGGAGAAATACTATGAACTGAAGCATGAAGGGAAGTCGGAGAATGAGGCGGTGGGCATCGTCATTTCCGAATTCGGCAACATTGATGAGCTGGTCAGTGAGCTGGGGCTTGGAGAGGTTCGTAAGGAGGAAGGTTTATCTATGCTGCCCATGCTGGATGAGCTTGCTGTAGAGGGATTTATCTCTGCAAAAAAAAGATCCGGTCTGCTCATAGGCTGGGGCGTTGGGCTAATTATGCTGGGTGCTGCTCTGCTTATCCTGATCTCAGGTCTGGGGGAGAACGGGTTCATGGGAAATGTATTCTCTGAAGATGCTATGAGCATGATCGGGCTGATCCCCCTGTTACTGCTGCTCGGTCCGGCTATCGCATTATTTATCTACAGCGGTACGAAGATGGAGAAATACAAATACATGGAGTCGGGTTTCAGTCTGCCGTATCCGCTGGAGGCGTATATTGAGCAGAGACAGTCCGCTTTTGCCGCCACCTATACGCTGTCGCTTATCATGGGTGTTTGTTTATGCGTATTGTCGCCGATTGCCATCTTTGTATCTTCCGCGTTTGGAGATGAATACATTTCCTACGGGGTAACTGTTCTATTGATTATAGTGGCTGTAGCCGTTTTCCTCTTCGTGTATTACGGGAATATCCGGGGGGCTTATCAGAGACTGCTGAAGACCGGCGATTTCAGTGAGGAGAAGCAGGAGGAGAAGAAGGAGGAGGATCGGATTGTCGGTGCGGTTGCCGCTATTATCTGGCCGCTGGTTACCTGTGTTTTTCTGGTCAGCGGTTTCGTGTTCGACCAGTGGGAGATCAACTGGATCGTCTTCCCATTAACGGGCATTCTGTTCGGGGTGTTCAGCTCGGTCTACAATATGTTCAAGAAAAAAGATGCTGCCTGAGTCTGTGTACACGATTTGCCACATAACGTTAACACAAAAGGTGACATTGCTCATGTTCCCTCCCTGCGGATAGATGGTAATATGAAGGCATTTATTCCCCTTATGATAACCGTGCAAGAGCCTGTACCGGGGTGATTTGAAGCCCCGTTATAGCCTCTTGCTTCGCTGCTTTACAGTGACAGAATAACGGACGGTGACAGAAGAGTGTGTTTCTTTTTGGAGCCGGGTGTGGGCATGAATGCCGTCTATTACCTTTCGGCGGCCAATCAGAGAGACTCGGAGGATGACAGGGATGGGTAAAACAACCGGATTTATAGAATATCAGCGGCGGACGCCTGCTGAATGCGAGCCAATGGAGCGGATTAAGAACTGGAATGAATTCTCGGTTCCGATGGAGGAAGAACAGCTGCGTGAGCAGGGTGCCCGCTGTATGGATTGCGGGACACCGTTCTGTCATGTGGGGCGTATGTTGTCAGGGATGGCCAGCGGCTGTCCGCTGCATAATCTGATTCCAGAGTGGAATGACATGGTCTACCGCGGGAACTGGCAGGTCGCGCTGAAGCGCCTGCATAAGACGAACAACTTCCCCGAATTTACGGGACGCGTCTGCCCTGCGCCTTGTGAAGGTTCCTGCACAGTAGGGAAGAACGGCGATTCGGTAACGATTAAATCGATCGAAAAAGCGATTGTAGATAGAGGGTTCGCTGAAGGCTGGATCGTTCCTGAGCCGCCGCTTACCCGTACGGGCAAGAAGGTGGCTGTCGTAGGCTCCGGCCCTGCCGGGCTGGCCTGTGCCGCCCAGCTGAACAAGGCGGGACACAGTGTAACGGTGTATGAGCGGGCGGACCGGATCGGCGGTCTGCTGACCTATGGCATTCCAAACATGAAGCTGGATAAAAAGAAGGTACAGCGCCGGGTGGATCTGCTGGCGGCGGAGGGCGTTACCTTCGTCACCCGGACTGAGATCGGTAGAGACATTACTGCTGCGCAGCTCCAGGAGGAGAACGATGCAGTGGTTCTCTGCGGCGGATCGACCAAAGCGCGCGACCTGCCGCTGGAAGGCCGGGAGCTGCGCGGTATCCATCAGGCGATGGAGTTCCTGACGCTGAACACGAAGAGCTTGCTGGATTCTGAACTGGCGGATGGAGAGTATCTGTCGGCGGCGGGCAAAGATGTGGTCGTTATCGGCGGCGGAGATACGGGGACGGACTGTGTAGCCACTTCGATCCGCCACGGCTGCCGCAGCGTGATCCAGCTGGAGATTATGCCGCAGTCGCCATTGACCCGCCAACCTGGCAACCCTTGGCCGGAATGGCCGAAGGTGCTGAAGGTGGACTACGGACAGCAGGAGGCTGCTTCTCTATATGAGGAAGATCCACGCCGCTATCTGGTGAACACCAAGCGCTTCATCGGCGATGCAAGCGGACATGTACAGGAGCTGCACACGGTGCGTATTGAATGGAAGCGCACGGAGGACGGACGGATGGCCCCGGTAGAAGTGCCGGGCAGCGAGGAGGTCATTCGAGCGCAGCTGGTGCTGCTGGCTCTGGGCTTCACTGGACCGGAGGAGACAGTGCTTGGAGAGCTTGGCGTGGAGCGCGATGAGCGTTCCAACGTTAAGGCAGAGTTCGGCGCGCAGGCAACGAATGTGGAGGGAGTCTTCACGGCAGGTGACATGCGGCGCGGCCAGAGTCTGGTGGTCTGGGCGATTAACGAGGGCCGCCAGGCCGCCCGCGAGGTAGACCGCTTCCTGATGGGCTCGTCCAATCTGCCTTGAGGCGACTGATTAAGTAACTAATTTTCTAATTTTATATTTCGGAGGCTGTGATGCGACCGATTGTTGCATATATTGCAGTTTTGGTGCATGGATACATGGGAGTTTAGGCGAAAGGTTGCACAAATTGCAGGAAATCATCCCGTAATTCAGCTTGAAGGAACAGGAAACCTGCTTTTTATGCAACAATAGTCGATTCGTACTGGAATGGTGAGCGAAATGTTGCATTTTGGGCAGGATATATAGACAGAGAGGAAGCGTACGAATGAAGCTGATGTTTATTTCCGATATTCACGGATCCCTGTACTGGCTGGAGCAGGCGCTGGCGAAGGCGGAGGAGGAGCAGCCGCACACGCTGGTTATACTGGGGGATTTCCTGTATCACGGACCTAGGAATCCGCTGCCGGAGGGGTACAACCCGCAGGGGGTCGCCGATAAGCTGAATGCCTACAGCCAATCGGGCAAATCGCTGGCGGCGGTAAGAGGTAACTGTGACGCCGAGGTGGATCAGATGCTGCTGCACTTCCCGATGATGGGCGATTATGTGCTAATTCTGCACGAGGGCCGCAAGATCTACGCGACGCACGGGCATGGCTTCAGCATCGACCACTTACCGGCGCTGTCCCCGCAGGATGTGTTCATTCAGGGGCATACGCATCTGCCGGTGGCAGAGGTGAAGGACGGCATTACTGTGCTCAACCCCGGATCGATTGCGCTGCCGAAGGAGAATAACCCGAACTCCTACGGCGTTCTGGAGAATGGGGAATTTCTCATTAAGGACTTCAGCGGTAATATCATCAAGCAGATCGGGTTGTAACAAGTCGGCTTCCACTCTAATCCCTCTGGATATTTCCAGAGGGATTATTGCTGCGCGGCAATTGAGCCTGCCGGCATATTCATGTATGATGGGTGAGGAGCTTGCGGGCAGATCCCCGGCTTCAAAAACTAAACAGCAGAGGTAACTAAATGATGCATCCACGTGATTTACACTATACAATGCCGGCCGAATGGACCAAGCATGAACGGACCTTCATTTCCTGGCCGGTGAAGGACTCTATGGTACACCCTGATAATCATGAAGCGGTTAGTAGGGGCTATGCTGAGATTATCCGGGCGATTGCCGAATTCGAGCCGGTGACGGTTATCGTCAATCCGGATGAGCTGGATACGGTAGAGAAGCTGGCGCTTGGGGACAATGTAACGCTGCTCCCCATCCGGCACAACGATGCCTGGCTGCGGGACAACGGACCGACCTTCCTCATGGGTCCTGACGGGAAGCTGGCCGGGGTCAACTGGAAGTTCAATGCCTGGGGCGGCAAATACTCGCCTTGGGATCTCGATGATGAGGTAGCTCCGCAGATTCTGAAGCACCTGGAGGTCAGCGCGTTCGATGCTCCGCTGGTGATGGAGGGCGGCTCCATTCATACGGATGGCGAAGGCACCCTGCTGACCACGGAGGAATGTCTGCTCCATACGAACCGTAATCCTGAGCTGAACCGGGAAGAAATTGCTGATTATGTCAAGCAATATACCGGGACGGAGTCCATCATCTGGCTGAAGCGCGGCCTCAGCGGGGATGAGACGGACGGGCATGTCGATAACATCGCCTGCTTCGCGGCACCGGGCAAGGTGATTATCCAGGTCTGCGAGGACCCGCAGGATGAGAACTATGCGATTACGCAGGAGAATCTGCGCATTCTGGAGCAGGCCGTCGATGCCAAAGGCCGGAAGCTGGAGATTATCCGCATTCAGCAGCCGCCCCGCGTGGACTTCGAGGGCAGCCGCCTGACGCTGAGTTATCTGAACTTTTATTTTGTGAACGGCGGCATTATCCTGCCGGTCTTCGGCGGTACAGCGGCTGAGACGGACAAGCTGGCCGAGGAGAAGCTGGCCGGGCTGTTCACGGACCGCAGAATCCGCACGGTGAACGGAATGGCCGTGATCGGCGAAGGCGGAAACGTGCATTGCACCACCCAGCAGATGCCTGCGGTGGCCGGAGCTTAACGAAAAGCGAAAAGAAGCGGAGGGGAAATTTGGAACTGTAGGAGCGTTAGCGATCGCCTGAAAGCTTTCCGTAGGAAAGCTCGCTTCGGAAGCATCAGCTGTCACCGGATTTCAACCGCGAAGAGCGGATTAAATCAAGAAATCTGGTGACAACAGCGGCCGGAAGTCCAAATGTTCACCGCAGCGACGGTCAAGCTTTGAGTTCTAAGTGTTATAAGTTCATACAAGGAGGAACAACCATGAGACAAGTAAAAGTAGCCGCGACGCAAATGAGCTGTTCCGGCGACATTGATGAGAATATCCGCAAGGCGGAGACACTGGTTAGGGAGGCGGCAGCCCAAGGCGCGCAGATTATTCTGCTGCAGGAGCTGTTCGAGACACCGTATTTCTGCCAGAAGGAGAAGTCGGATTACTATGCCTATGCTACAGAGCTTGAGCAGAACAAGGCGGTGAACCACTTCAAGGCTATCGCCAAGGAGCTTGCGGTGGTGCTGCCGATCAGCTTTTATGAGAAGAAGAATTATGCGCGGTACAACTCGCTGGCGGTCATTGATGCGGACGGAACCGTGATGGGCAAATACCGCAAGAGCCATATTCCTGACGGTCCGGGCTATGAAGAGAAGTTCTACTTCAACCCGGGCGATACCGGCTTCAAGGTGTGGAATACCCGCTATGCCAAAATCGGAGTCGGCGTATGCTGGGACCAATGGTACCCGGAAGCTGCCCGGGTGATGAGCCTGATGGGTGCGGAGATTCTGTTCTATCCTACAGCGATCGGCTCGGAGCCGCAGGACGGGTCAATCGATTCCAAGGATCACTGGCAGACCTGCATGCTGGGTCATGCTGCCGCTAACCTGATTCCTGTCGTGGCCTCCAACCGGATCGGCAAGGAGACTGACGAGGATTCCAGCATTGATTTCTACGGCTCGTCGTTCATCGCTGGTCCGCAGGGCAACAAGATTGTCGAAGCCGGACGGGATGAGCAGACCGTGCTGGTCAGCGAATTCGACCTGGATGCGCTTGAGGTAGGCCGGATTGAATGGGGGATCTTCCGTGACCGCCGTCCGGAGCTGTACCGGATGATTGCTTCCTATGATGGCGATCTGACCTTCTAACTTATGCGCTAATATGTATAGACCATTAAGCAGCCAGAATGCTGCCGGAGCTCTCTCCGGGGCATTCTGGCTGCTTTTTTGCATGAGATGTTACAATATATCGATAATAATGTCATATTATATTACACACAAGGATAAAGTTAATTGTCATCACTACTTTAATCTGATAAAATCTCCTTAAGTTATTTTACAAATAAGTAGGGGGATTGGAGAATGGGAATCCGAAAAAAATGGGCGATGTCAGGTATGGTGGCACTCCTGGTCTTGGCAATGGCGGGTTGTAGCTCTGGTAATGATGCGAAAGGCGGCAGTGCGGACGGGAAAAGCCTCAAAATCGCTACCGATGCCAGCTATGCACCAATGGAGTATATGGATACCGATACGATCAAGGGCTTTGACATTGATTTCATTAAGGCCGTGATGGCGGAGGCCGGCATTGATTACACGGTCACCAACACAGGCTGGGATACCATGCTGACCAGTGTGAAGCAGGGCACTGAATATCAGGCGGGTGTATCCTCGGTATCAATTACAGATGAGCGCAAGGAAACCTATGACTACTCTATCCCTTATTTCGAATCTACGAACATGATCATGGTGAAGGAAGGCAGCGACATCAAATCCGCCCTGGACCTGAAGGGGAAGAAGGTTGCGGTTCAGGCAGCCACGACAGCAGATGAGCTGATGAGCGGCATTATGGGCGTTGACAACGGTAACCTGAAGCGGTTCGACAGCAATGCGGTAGCATTAATGGAGCTGAACGGCGGCGGAGCGGATGCGGTGGTTGCGGATATCGCCATCGTGAACGAATACATCAAGAACAACCCGAAGGAGAAGCTGACCGGCATTATCGACAAGGAGAATTTCGGCTCCGAGTACTACGGTATCCTGTATCCGAAGGGCAGCGAATGGAAGGCTAAGCTGGACCCGGCGATCAAGAAGGTCATCGAGAACGGAAAATATGCGGAGATCTACAAGGAATGGTTCGGCGAAGAGCCGGACACGGCGGCGCTTATGAACGCGAAGTAGCATGAGGGCCAGCAACAATTAAGCATGCGTAATGATTGCTATTGCGCGTGCTTCTTTTTTTGAGCAAGCCACAAGCAGAAGAGAAGGGAAGAATTCTATGGATTTCAGATTCGACATCATCATTCATTATTTACCGGTTCTGCTAAAAGGGACCCTGTTCACCATCGGCGTATCGCTGGTCTCCATTCTGTGCGGCTCCCTGCTGGGGCTGATTATCGGCTTCGGTAAAATGGCGCCCAGATGGTATTTCCGCTGGCCGTTCCACGCCTATATCAACATCTTCCGCGGTACACCGCTCTATGTGCAGATTCTGATCGTCCACTTCGGCCTGATCCCGTTGTTCTACGGCAAAACCTATGTGCTGATGAGCGCATTCGTGGCGCTGTCGCTCAATTCCGCCGCCTATTCTGCGGAGATCTTCCGCGCCGGTATCCAGTCCATCGACCCCGGTCAGCGGGAAGCGGCCCTATCCCTTGGAATGACCCGGCAGCAGGCAATGCGCTTCATTATTCTGCCCCAGGCCATCAAACGGATGGTTCCCGCCTTCGGGAATGAATTCATTGTGCTTGTTAAGGATTCCTCGCTGCTGGCGCTGATTGCTGCCCCTGAGATTATGTACTGGAGCAATACCATGAAAGGCCAATACCTGCGGATCTGGGAGCCGTATCTGACCGCTGCACTGATCTACTTCATTCTTACTTATTCGCTCAGCAAGCTGCTTAATTACATCGAACGGAAGGTGTAGCCCCTATGGAACCGGTTATTTCAGTCAAGCATTTGTACAAATCATTCGGTGCCCATCAGGTACTGACGGATATCAGCGTCGATATTCACAGCCGGGAGGTTGTGGTTGTCATCGGGCCTTCGGGCTCCGGCAAATCGACCTTTCTGCGCTGCCTTAATCTGCTGGAGCAGCCGCAAGCGGGCAATATTATGATTGAAGGCACTTCGTTGATGGCCAAGAGCACAAGGATTAACGATATCCGTACCGAGGTGGGGATGGTCTTTCAGCAGTTTAATCTGTTTCCGCACCGTAAGGTGATCGAGAACATCATGCTGGCCCCGATGAAGGTGCGGAAATGGACGGAGGATCAAGCGAGGCAGAAGGCTGTGGAGCTGCTGCAGAAGGTGGGTCTCAGTGAGAAGGCGGAGATGTATCCTTCCTCGCTCTCTGGCGGTCAGGCCCAGCGGGTGGCGATTGCCCGGGCACTGGCGATGGAGCCGAAGATCATGCTGTTCGACGAGCCGACCTCGGCCTTGGACCCCGAGATGGTGGGCGAGGTGCTGGCCGTCATGAAGGAGCTGGCCCGTGAGGGGATGACCATGGTCGTGGTGACTCATGAGATGGGCTTCGCCCGTGAGGTGGGGGACCGGGTGCTTTTTATGGAGCAAGGGGCCATAGTCGAACAGGGTGCACCGGAGCAGCTGTTCGGCAGCCCGTCGCATGAGCGTACACGGGAGTTTCTGTCCAAGGTGCTGTAAGAATCGCCCAAAGTAGAATATTGTTATTTAATCGGTTATATTAGAAGAGTAAGAAATAGGCAATAAGTCCAAGCGTGAATAGCTGCCCAGGGTGGCGGGGAGGAGGCTCGGCGATATCTTTTTTTAAAGTATAAGGATGACAGCGGTTCTGCATAATGATTTATCCTTATATTTCCGGCAGAAAAGGATAGGGTGCTTAATAAGACGGCATAGGCTTTCTGCTGGTCATAATTCCATAATGATAGAAGGAGAATACGATGAGCACATTCAAAAATTGGCTGAATACCACCAAAAGCGGACTGACGGATCAAGTGAAAAAATTTAAAAATAAAGACTTTATGAACGCGGTGGTGGCGGGCTGCGCGCTGGTCGCTGCTGCTGACGGCAAGATTGAGGAAGCTGAGAAGAACAAGATGGCGGGATATATGAATCTCAGCAATGAACTCAAGGTATTTGACATGAGGGACGTCATTGCCCAGTTCAATTACTATGTAAGCAACTTCGAGTTCTCGCCGGAGATCGGCAAGCAGGAAGCGCTGAAGGCCATCGGGAAGTTCAACGGCAAACCGGAGGTTGGACGCTTAATCGTGGGCGTATGCTCGGCGATTGGTGCAGCAGACGGTGACTTCGACGAGCATGAGAAGGCAGTTGTGCGGAATATCTGCAGCGTACTGGGACTTAGCCCAAGTGAATTCAGCCTGTAAGTACAGGCTGGATTTCATTTGCTAATTACTGAAACTTTAGGCGATGGACCGCCGTATCACTGATGTAACACCCGCAAGCACACTTCTATCTGGAAACGGAGGTACTTCAAGTTGGCTGGAATTAATCTGGTAAAAGGTCAGAAGATCGATTTAACCAAAGGCAATGCCGGACTGTCTAACGTAATCGTAGGACTGGGCTGGGACCCTGCCGAACCGGCAAGGGGATTCTTTGGGGTTAAAAAACAGGCGAATGTTGACTGCGATGCTTCAGCGCTGCTGCTGAATGAGAACGGCAAGCTGACGAACAAGCTGAACCTTGTCTGCTTTCACAACAAACAGAATGCGAATAACTCTGTAGTCCACTCGGGGGATAATCTGACGGGTGAGGGCGACGGGGACGACGAACAGATCATGGTGAATCTGAAGCAGATTCCTGCCGATGTCCATAAGGTCCTTGTTGTAGTTAACATCTACGATGCGGTGAATCGCAAGCAGGATTTCGGAATGATCAAATCTGCGTATATCCGCATTATTAATGCGGCAGGGAATGCAGAATTGGTTAAGTTTAATCTGACAGACAATTATACAGGCTTCACGGCACTGATCTGCGGCGAGTTGTACCGTCATGGCGAAGAGTGGAAATTCGCAGCCGTCGGTGAAGCGGCCCACGCCGCGCATATCAATCAGCTGGCAGAACGCTATATCTAAATCCAATTTGAGAAAAGAGGGCTCTATTCATGGCTATTAACTTATCCAAGGGACAAAAAATTGATTTAACCAAAACAAATCCAGGCTTGTCCAAAATCACAGTCGGCCTCGGATGGGATACGAATAAATATGATGGCGGCAAGGACTTCGACCTTGATGTGTCTGTGTTCCTGACCAATGCCAGCGGTAAAGTGGACAAGGAGTCCAACTTCATCTTCTTCAACAACAAGCAGAACGAGAACGCTTCTGTTGTTCACACCGGCGATAACCGTACCGGGGAAGGCGACGGAGACGATGAGCAGGTTCAAGTCGATTTGCTTAATGTTCCTGCAGATGTGGACAAAATTGCCTTCACCATTACCATCTATGAAGCAGAATCCAGAAGCCAGAACTTCGGACAAGTCTCCCGTTCTTATGTACGTATCGTCAACGATGCGAACAGTGAGGAACTGATCCGCTTTGACCTGGGTGAAGATTTCTCCGTTGAAACAGGCGTAGTTGTAGGCGAATTGTACCGTAACGGCGCAGAATGGAAATTCAATGCGATTGGCAGCGGCTACAAGGACGGTCTCTCCGGCTTGACCCGTGATTACGGTCTGCAATAAGGCTCTGACATTACGGGAATTTAATCTGTAAGGAAAGAGGGTTTTTGACAGTGACGATCAGTCTTTCCAAAGGACAGCGGATTGATCTTACCAAGACCAATCCGGGTCTGACCAAAGTAGTTGTAGGACTGGGCTGGGATACAAACAAGTACAGCGGCGGCAAGGATTTCGACCTCGATGCATCAGCATTCCTGCTGCATGAGGACGGCAAAGCCAAAAGCGAAAATGACTTTGTATTCTATAACAACCCGAGCGGCGGTACAGGCTCTGTAACCCATACAGGGGACAATCGCACAGGTGAAGGCGACGGGGATGATGAGCAGATCGTCGTAGACTTCAGTCTGGTGCCTGCCAATATTCAGCGGATCGGGATTACGGTCACGATCTATGATTATGAGGCCCGGGCGCAGAACTTCGGACAAGTCTCCAACGCTTTCGTCCGTGTAGTTGATGCATCCAGTGACCGTGAGATTCTGCGGTTCGATCTGGGCGAGGATTTCTCCACCGAGACGGCTGTGGTCTTCTGTGAATTCTACCGCCAGGGGGCGGATTGGAAATTCCAGGCGATTGGCAGCGGCTTCGCTGGCGGACTAAGCGCATTATGCAAAAACTACGGGCTGGACGCGCAATAAGAGCTTCAAAGGCGGGATCATCATCGATCCTGCCCTTTTTATACACAAAATCTGATAAGTTGCGCTCTTATCCATGTATAAAGGTGGCGTAAGAATGAATACAGAAGTAGTCAAAGGACAGAAAGCAGATCTGACCAAAGGGAACCCGGGGCTCCGCAGCATTACGGTTGAGATCGGGTGGAAAGCTCCGTCTTCCATGGATATTGATGCTTCCGCATTCCTGCTTGGAGCTGGCGGTAAAGTGAGCAGTGATGACGATCTGATCTTTTACAATAACCCGTCTACTCCATATATCACTTATAAGGATGTGCCGGGTACGGCTTCGGGCGGACTGAAGCAGTTCGAGGTCTCGCTGGAGCGGATTCCGGCAAACATAGTGAAGATTGCCTTCACGCTTACTCTGTATGACGGAGAAAACCGCAAGCAGATGTTCGGACAAATGAGTGAAGCGGAGTGCCGGATCGTGAATCAGGCGACAGGTGCGCAGCTTCTGCGGTGTAACCTTGGAAATCAGTTCTCTGTGGAAACGGCTGTTGTAGTTGGAGAATTATATAGACATGGTGAAGAATGGAAATACAGTGCGATTGTTGCGGGCTTCTCGGGCGGGCTTAAGGCGCTCTGCGGAAACTATGGCATAGAAGTAGAGGACGAGCCTGCACCGGCACCGAAGCCGCCGGAACCTACACCGACACAGGCACGACCGCCGCTTCAAGTGCCGCCGCCCCGCGCAGAGTCATCCAGACCAAATATTGTGATTCCGCCACCGCCTGCACCGGTACCGCCTAAGCAGGAGGCTGCTCCCGCACCGGCGCTGAATCTCAATCTGAAGAAGATTGAGCTGAAGAAGAAGGGCGATTCGATTAACCTGAAGAAATCCGCTTCCGGTCTGGGTGAGCTGCTCATTAACCTGAACTGGAACCAGAAGCAGGGCGGAGGGCTGTTCAGCCGTAACAAGGGCGGGGTAGATCTCGATCTGGCTTGTCTGTATGAGCTGAAGAACGGCAGCAAAGGCGTGGTGCAGGCATTGGGCAATGCGTTCGGCAACCTCCAGCAACCGCCGTACATCATGCTCGATGGAGATGATCGGACCGGCTCCGTAACATCCGGCGAGAATCTGCGTATAAACGGAAGTAAGGTAGCCCAGATCGAACGGATTCTGGTGTTTGCCTTTATTTACAAAGGAGTTACCAACTGGTCTGAGGCGGATGGGGTGGTTACCCTGAAGCAGGATGGAGGGCCGGATATTATCGTGAATCTGGACGAGCATAACAACCGTAAAGGCATGTGCGCCATCGCGCTGATCCGGAATGTGGATAACGAGACCTTCAGTATTGAACGGCTCGTGCAATATTTCAGCGGTCACCGGGAGATGGATGAGGCTTATGGCTGGGGGCTTCGCTGGGTAGCGGGAAGTAAATAATTTGATATTACCGGAGGCGCAAGTGGAATGGACTGGTTCAGTGATTTTTTTAGGAGTATCGGTGAGAATTATGGGCATTTCTTCTCATGGAGTGATATTGCAGGAACGCTCTCCGACCCTGTCAGCTGGGGAATAATCGGAAGCCTGATTCTGCTGGAGGGTCTGTTGTCCGCTGATAACGCGCTTGTACTGGCGGTCATGGTTAAGCACCTGCCGAAGGAGCAGCAGCGTAAGGCGTTGTTCTATGGTATTATCGGTGCTTATGTATTCAGATTCCTGGCGATTGGGCTGGGGACCTATCTCGTCAAATTCACGCTGGTGAAGGTGCTTGGAGCCTTGTATCTCTTCTACATTGCCTACAAAGGGTTGTTCAAGGGCAGCGGAGAAGAGGGAGAGATTAAGAATAAAGGCGCATCCTTCTGGAAGACGGTACTCCTCGTTGAATTAATGGATATTGCCTTCAGTATTGACAGCGTGGTAGCCGCATTTGGTCTTAGCAGTGAAGTATGGGTACTCTTCCTGGGCGGTATTCTCGGCGTGCTGATGATGCGCGGAGTGGCACAGGTGTTCCTCAAGCTGATTGCCAGATATCCTGAATTGGAACAGACAGCATTCCTGCTTATTGCACTGATTGCCGGTAAAATGCTTGCCGGAGCCTTCGGCTATGAATTGCCGCATGTAATTTTCTTCGGTATTCTAATTGCGGTGTTTGCAGGTACTATCGTGTACAGCGCAAGCAAACGCAAGAAGGCTGAGAACCACAAGGCCTGATGGTTGTGCGTGCTTCATCTCTTTATCCTTTATAGCTGTGCAGGAAGGCGCGGGGTTCACGGGAAGGGTGGACTCCGGCACGCCTTTCGGGTAATCGTAACAGGTTTATAGCATGGCCTTTGCTTGGGTTCTAAGCAAGCCGGATACCGTCCCCGAGAGGACGGCATAGCTGGTTCTGCTCGCAGCCAAAGGCCATTTGGATTGTGCTGGCACAACATTAAGGGGGAAGGGCCTTGAGATATTTCGATTACCTCACACAAGAACAGGAAGCCTCATTATTCCATGTTCCGCCGGTTTCATTTGATCATACTACCCGCAAGGATTTACTGGCTTATGCCGTCGGAGCAGCCCTTTATATGCCGGCCACCCGTGC
This sequence comes from Paenibacillus sp. FSL R7-277, assembly GCF_000517965.1. Taxonomy (NCBI): domain Bacteria; kingdom Bacillati; phylum Bacillota; class Bacilli; order Caryophanales; family Paenibacillaceae; genus Paenibacillus; species Paenibacillus sp. FSL R7-277. Next base: position 28,977 of record NZ_ASPX01000014.1, on the reverse strand, counting down.
CAGTGTTGCCGAAGATATTATTAAGCTGAGAGCCTCGGGGCTTATCACGGTAATCATAGATTTGGAGGATGCCATCGGGGACGGTGAAGTGGATTATGCCGAAGAATCCATCGTCAGGCATCTGGCATTTCTGTCCGCTTATGCGGAGAATGAGCCGGACCAGCGCGGCAGTCTTCCGCTGCTGTTCATCCGCGTACGTAACCCTGCACAGCTGCGGGATCTGATCTTTCGGCTGGGATCATTAATCACCATGCTGACCGGCTTCGTCTTCCCCAAGTTCTCCGTAGAGAACGGTACGGATTATTTCGAGGCCATTGCCGATTACAATGACACACGCAGCTATTCAGCCCCGGTGTTGTACGGGATGCCGATTCTGGAGAATGCACCGATCATCTACCGGGAGAGCCGGATGGACACTCTGCTTGGGGTCCGGGATCTGCTGGGGCAATACCGCGAGTATGTGCTGAATGTCCGGATTGGGGCTACGGACTTCTCCAGTCTGTTCGGATTGCGGCGCAGTCCGGATATCAGCATCTATGACCTGACGCCGATCCGCGACTGCATGTCGGATATCATTAACGTATTTGGCCGTGTGGAGGAAGGATACGTGATCTCGGGTCCTGTGTGGGAGTATTTTGCCAGCAAAGGACACCGGGTCCTCCGACCGCAGCTGCGGGAGACGCCCTTCGAGGATACCTACGGCAAGCATGGCCGCGAAATGCGCAATAGCTTCATTTCAAGCTCGATGGACGGGCTGATCCGGGAAGTAATTCTGGACAAGGAGAACGGCATTGTGGGCAAAACCATTATCCACCCTTCCCACCTCAGACCCGTGCAGGCGATGTATACCGTAATGCATGAAGAGTATGTGGATGCCTTAAGTATTGTAGACAGCAACGATGGCAGCCGCGGCGTGTTCAAGAGTGAATACTATAACAAAATGAATGAAATCAAGCCTCATTTGAACTGGGCCAGACGAATTTTATTACGATCTCAAATATACGGGGTGTTACATGAACAACAGCATTTTGTCGGATTACTACCCGAGAACGAATACACACACGTTTAATATCGTCGAGAATCTGCAGGTTACGGTAACAGAAACCTCCAATCCTTTTCATATGCCTGTGGAGTCCTTGTTCTCCATGGCTGCACGAATCAATAAGAAGCGCTCCTTCCTGTTCGTCAGCAAAGTGCTTGGCAAGCACATTCCCGTAGGGCCCTATACCCCGCTGCTTAGCGGAGCGGCACTCGCCTTGCTCCTGTATCTGGAGATGAGTGGGGATACCGCTGACCGGGAGGTTATGGACCCGCTGATGAACCGGGCCGTTCATGGCCTGATCCATCCTGAGTATGCGGAAGAAGCTTATCATGCGCTGCTTGCTGCACGTCTGGCTCTGCCTGAGCCGGTTCTGTTTATCGGGTTCGCCGAAACCGCTACCGCCCTGGGCCACAGTATGTATAATGCATTCGCCGGCGGCGCGTCTTATATTCACACCACGCGTGAGATGATTCCTGAGCTGGAATCGGTGGTGACCTTCGTGGAGGAGCATTCCCATGCGATGGACCACCTCTGTTACGCGCTGGATGCCAGCCTGCTGTCAGGGACTGAACCGGTCATCCTGGTGGATGATGAGATTACCACCGGCAATACGGCGGTCAACATCATCCGGGACATTCAGTCGAAATTCCCGCGCCGCGAATATGTAGTGGCTTCGCTCCTCGACTGGCGGAGCGAGGCGAATATTCAGGCGTACCGTGAGCTGGAGCAAGAGCTGGGGATACGGATTACCGCTCTATCCCTGCTGCAGGGAAGCATTAAGGTTGAGGGGGTTCCGCTGCTGCAGCCTGCAGCTGATAACGGAGCCGCTGCTACCACAGGTGCAGAGCTTGTAACTACTTATGCATTCGACGGCTTAGAGCGGCTTCCGGTAACCTCGGCGGACGGGCAGGGCGTTATCAATCCATCTCCTTATCTGAAGCACAGCGGCCGCTTCGGGCTGGAGTCTGCGGATAATGCGCGGATAGATGCAGGTGTAAGCCGCGTGGCCAGGCAGCTCCGGGGGCTTCGGGAAGGTGCACGTACCCTGGTGATGGGCGTAGGCGAGTTCATGTATCTGCCGATGCGGATCGCCGCAGAGATGGGAGAAGGCGTGTTGTACCAGTCTTCGACCCGCAGTCCGATCCATCCCGAGCGGCGTGCGGATTACGGCGTGCACAGCGCCGCTGGCTATCCGTCCGCAGGCGATACGGAGATCATGAATTTCATCTATAATGTGGACCCCGGCCAGTATGACGATATCTTCGTCCTGCTGGAGCGCGAGGTACCCCGGCAGCGGATTGCACCGATGACGGATATTTTACAGAGGCTGGCGGGCAATAAGGTACATCTTGTTGTGCTCAGCCCAGAACCAGATACGGGAGGCTCAGGGCTATGAAGGGAATAGATATCGAAGCCATTCACAATAGAACAATATCCCCTCCGGTGGCACTGGGCAGCTATCCTGCTTCCGACGTTACCTTCCTGCTCAAGGATCTAAGCAATGTATCCCTGGAGCGGGGAACAGCCGAGCGGGAGGAAGCGATCCAGTCCGGCGTGCATTATTCGGAGATGCTCCCGGTGGAGTACCAGCCGACAGAGCAGTATATCGAATTGTTTCATGAGACGCTGCAGCAGACTGCGAGGAAGGTGGCGCTGGCTGTAGCTGTGGTGTCCGAGATGATTGTTGCCCGGCGGGGAACGGCGAATACGGTGCTGGTCTCTTTGGCGAGAGCGGGCACACCTATCGGGGTGCTGATCAAACGTTATATTCTTGAGAAATATAGAGCGGATCTTCCGCATTACAGCATCTCGATTATCCGCGGCAAGGGGATTGATGAGAATGCGGTGCTCTATATGCTGCAGCAGCATGGAAGGGATGCCGAACTGCAATTCATCGATGGCTGGACCGGTAAGGGGGCCATCCGGCAGGTGCTGATAGAGGCCTGTGAGAGTATGCATAAGAAATATGGCATTACGCTAAATGATGATCTGGCGGTACTCGCAGATCCCGGGCACTGCTCGGGAACCTACGGCACCCGGGAGGATTATCTGATTCCAAGCGCCTGCCTGAACTCCACGGTGTCCGGCCTGATGAGCCGAACAGTGCTCCGTGATGATCTGATCGGGCCAGAGGAATTCCACGGGGCCAAATTCTACAAGGAATGGCTGGACAGTGATCTGTCCAACGTATTCGTTGAAGCGATTACCCCGTATTTCGCGGAAGTAGCAGCAGAGGCACTTGCGCAGGCTGCGGAGATGCTGGAGCATCCGCCGGAGATTACCTGGCAGGGGCTGGCCGATATCCGCAGTATCCAGGATACCTTCGGCATCGATAATATCAATCTGGTGAAACCAGGAGTGGGGGAGACGACACGTGTGCTGCTGCGGAGAGTGCCCTGGAGAATCCTTGTTGACAGGCTGGACAATCCCAACCTGCGGCATATTCTGCTGCTGGCGGAGGACCGGGGCGTGCCGGTAGAGGTCTATCCCGGGCTGACCTACTCCTGTTGCGGAATCATCAAGCCGCTGAAAGGGGAGAGTGAATGATCTACGCCAGCGATCTGGACCGCACGCTGATCTACTCTCTTAGCGCGATAGGCGTTCCTGAGGATACCCCCGGTCTGGTTCCGGCAGAGGTTGTTGACGGCAAGGTGGTATCGTATATCTCACAGCAGGCTCTGGCTACACTGAAAGAGCTGGCGGCGAAGATCGTCTTCATGCCGGTGACTACACGTACCATTGCCCAGTACCGGCGGATTAACCTGTTCCAGGAGACGGTTATTCCGGATTATGCCATCACCAGCAATGGCGGCAATATTCTGGTGAACGGGGTAGTGGATCAGGATTGGCGGACGGCTGTCGGCAAAGCGGTGGAACGCGGCTCCGCTGCGGCGGAAGAAGCCGAGAGCATCGTGCGTGCTGTTGTCCGGGAAGAATGGATCATTAGCCGGCGGTACTGCGATGAGCTGTTCTATACGTTCGTGGTTCACCGGGATTCGCTGCCGCTTGAGGAGATTGCCCGGATGGCGCAGCGGCTGGGTGAGCTTGGCTGGAGGGTGTCCCTGCAGGGGCGCAAGCTCTACATCGTGCCTGAGGCGGTGAACAAAAGCGATGCCATTCTCCATGTCCGCCGCACCGTGCATTCAGAGCCGATGGTCGCCTCCGGTGACTCTCTTCTGGACAAGAGCCTGCTCGCCGCCGCCGACTATGCCATAGCTCCCTGCCACGGAGAAATATTTGCCGAGCAGCAGGCGGGTTTAGTACACTTAGAGTATCCGTTTACTGAGCGGCCGGGGGTATTTGCCGCGGATGAGATTATGCAGTATGTTCACAGGATCTATACACATTCGACAGCATTGGGAGTTGGACCGCCACCATGAAAAAGGTAAATATATATTTCAACCGCTGGTTCTCTGTTGCCTATCACTATATGAATCTCATCCGGAGCAATGAAGACGGGATTCCGGTGCAAATCTTCGCCACCCACCCGGATATCCACCATATGTCGCTGCAAGGCGCGGATGTGGCCGGAACCGAGCCGGCGCTCGAAGGCATTGAATATGTGCAGTTCTGTGTTGATTTTTGCCGCCGGAACGAGATTGATATCTTCATCCCCCGGCTGCATATGCTCGATATCGCGCTGCATGCTTCGCTGTTCGATGAGATCGGCACGAAGGTGCTGGTCTGCCGTGATTTGGACTTGCTGGAGATGATCATGGACAAAGGCAAGTTCTATGAGAGCGTGAAGACCACCGGGATTATGACGATTCCTGATTATCATGTGGTTAGTAATGCGGAGCAGTTCAGGGAAGCTTATGAAGATCTCGCAGCCAAAGGACACAAGGTCTGCTTCAAGCCTACCGAGACGGAGGGCGGACTCGGATTCCGGATCATAGATAATGACCGCAGTCCCGTGGAGGAGCTGTTCGGCCATGTGACTCCGCTGATCTCCTTCGAGGAGGCTTACCGTATCCTTGATGAAGCCGGGAGCTTCCCTAACCTGATGGTGATGGAGCTGCTGGAGGGATATGAATATAGTATTGATTGCTTGTCGGATGAGAAGGGCAGGCTGCTTGCCGCAGTCCCCCGCCGTAAGGCAGGCGGACGCCTGCGGTTGATGGAGTATATCCCGGAGCTTGCGGAGGTGGCCCGCAGGGTGGCTGAGACATACCGGATTCCGTTCAATTTCAATATCCAGATGAAATACAGCGGTGGCGTCCCTAAGCTGCTGGAGATTAACCCGCGGATGTCCGGCGGCCTGCATATCTCCTGTCTGTCCGGAATCAATTTCCCATATCTGGCTGTCAAAAGCGCGCTCGGCGGCGAGGTTCTCCCTGCATCGTTCGAGCATAACGTCCTGGCCAGCCATGTCGAGCAGCCGCTGATCATGAGAATAAACGGAGAATCCGTCATTACGGATTCCGTGAATTGAGCGTGTAGCATTCACGCTCATAAGAGGTGAGAAGGAATGCAAGCTAAATTCAAAGTACTGGCGTATGCCGGTGCCGGTTATGTTGTAGCCGTACTGACCAGCGGCTTCCTGCCTGAGCTGGTCTCGCTGCTGCTCCCGGTAATCGGGGCAGCACTTGCGGTGCCGGAGCTCAGGCGCACCAAAGTGAATCTCCCGGTAGAGGTGATTCCTGCCGGACAGGAGCCGAAGGCCATTCCGGCGGCATCCTCCGCCGAGCAGCAGGCTTCGTCTGCTGCCGCTGCCTCTCCTGCTGCTGCGGGACAGGCCTCCCCGGCCCATTCGGGTGCCGGACACAGGGAGGACATACAGATCGGAGCAGAGTTCGCTCCGGTGGTGGAGTATCTGGGCATCCTGGAGGATATGATCATCTCCGAAGGGCAGAAGGATACGCTGGACAATGAAATTGTCGAGAAGTCGCTGGCGCTGTTCGCCAGGCTGCAGCGCGTCATTCCGCTGCTGCAGGAGCTGGGTAACGGTGAGATTAACCATACCGTCCGCAGGCTGGTGCTGAAGGACCTTAATGGAGTAATCAACCCGTTCCTGCGCCTGGGCGGCGAAGCCAAGACAAGAAACCGGAGAATGCTGCTGAACGGTCTGCGTGATGTCGATGCCAAAATTTCCGATATTGCGTCGACGATCGAGCACAAAGACCTGATGGAACTTCAGACCAAGGCGGAACTGATTCATCAGCGCTACAGCAGTTCCGAATTATAGGAGGAGGATAGCCATGTCCACGCAGTTAATTGAGCTTAGAAAAGAAGATGAGCAGAAGGTAGTCCAGGAGGCTTCCCAGTTAATTGAGCAGGTAGCCAAGACTGACACGGTGGCACTGGATTCCCTGATGGATGATATCGGGAAGCTTGGGGTGAAGACGCAGGAGAAGGCAGGCCAGACGCTGAAGCTGCTGGACCGCCCCGTCAATGACCTGATGAGCGGCAAGCGGGTGGAAGTGCCCAATATGATTATGAAGCTGCGCAATGAGTGCGAGACCCTTCAGCAGAGCAAAAATGTCAGCTTCTTCGGCAAAATGCTGCGCAAAAGCCCGCTTAAAAATTATGTATACAAATATCAGTCGGTCCGCACCAACATTGATGCCATTATCACAGGTCTGCGTGACGGCCGGGATACGCTAGAGGAGAGCATCGTTAACATGCGCCAGTTGAAGCGTACCTCCATGGAGGAGATCTATAACCTCCAGACCAAGATCGCCTTCGGCAACAAGCTGAAGGAGCTGTTCGAGGTGGAGATCGCCAAGCCCGAGAATGAATTCCGCAAAGCGTATCTGGAGCGGGGGCTGCGCAAGGTCATGGTGCGGATTCAGTCCATGACTGAGATGATTCTGCTCTACAATCAGGCGATTGCGGCAACGGATATCATCAATGACAATAATGACAAGCTGATTGATTCCGTAAACAACGCGATCGATAAGACCTCTAACCTGATCACCGTCTCGGCGATGATTGCCATGTCCCTGGCCGATCAGGAGAATGTCATCAATGCGGTCGAAGCCACCAACAAGACCATCGAGGACCAGTTCAAGGAGAATGCACGGCTGCTGCGCACGACGACCGAGAAGACAACGGAGCTGCTCTCCAAGCCGTCCATGTCTCTGGAAGCCGTGAATCAGGCTATTGGCGACTTACTCAGCGCCCTGGATACCTCAGAGCAGTCCAACCGGCGGATCATCGAGAGCTGTCAGGACTATACGTCCAAAATGACCACCATCAACACCCAGCTGAACAACCGGCTCGGGCTTAACGAAGGCTCACAGCCGCAGGCTTTGAAGCAGGCGGAGAGCGGGCTGAGCAGCTTTTTGAATTAAGGGTTTGCTTCTGGGCCGGTAAAATAACTTGAATAATGCACCAAGCCTGCTGATATGGATTCGGCGGGCTTTTTTTGTTGTTAAATTTCTAATTTACTAATATATTCCGGTGAGATATTATGAGGTGGGTTCAGTCGTACATTCAGGGGGAGAATATTGATGGTCAGGAAGTTAACAGGTATATTGGCAGGTATAGTTGGAGCGGGGATGCTGTTTGGTTCTATGGGGACAGCGGCAGCCCAGTCAGCAGGGACAAAGGATTATGAGGGACATTGGGCGCAGCAGACGATTCAAAGCTGGCTGGATAACGGCTTGCTTAAAGGCTTCGGAGATGGATCGGTTAAACCGAACCAGACCATAACCAGAGCGGAGTTCATGACGCTCATCAACCGTTCTTATCATTTTACGGAACAGAGTAAGGTGAAATTCACCGATGTGCCTTCTACCAGCTGGGCGTATAGTGAGGTTGCGAAGGCTATAGCGGCTGGATATATCCAGGGCTTCAACAATGAGATGCGCCCGAATGCTCCGATTAACCGCCAGGAAGCAGCAGTAATAGTCAGCAAGCTGCTGAAGCTGGACGCGGGCAGTATAGAGGTATTGGAAGTATTCAGTGATGCAAGCCAGATTGCATCCTGGAGTAAAGGGAGTGTTGCTGCCGCAGTCACAGCGAAGGTGCTTAAAGGGTATCCGGATGGAACCTTCGGGCCTGTCAAAGCCTTGACCCGTGCAGAATCCTTAGCGCTGATCGATGCGGCAGTCTCCCGAACGGGTCAAGCTGTACAGGGAGCGGCAACGCCTGCTCCAGCCGTAACACCGTCGGCTACTCCCGCAGCTACAGCTGCACCAACTGCAACTGCTGCTGTAGCTGCGGGAGGAAGTGGCGGCGGTAGTGGCGGGGGCGGGGGTCCTCAGGTGACACCAACCCAGGCTCCGGCGGCAACACCAACGCCGGTTCCAACACCGACACCGACACCGACACCGACACCGACACCAAGCCCGGAACCTGTTAATGAATTACCGGTCAAGGAGCTTCCGGCGCTGGATATCAGCATCACCTCTCGCCCTGACGATTCAGTTACGAATGCTGTTTATCTAGAAGTTGATTATAGCAGGGTGATTGGAAGAACTATCAGTCTAAATGACCAGATAACTTATTATGTAACAGCGAAGCCGATCAGCTCTAGAGATCTCCACTGGGAGCTTACCAATCTCCAGTACGCTTCTATTAGTACGGGATACTCGTTGAAGACGCTGACATATACCGGTGTTTCGATTCCAAAGAGCAGGATTGGCACAGCAGGCGATAAATATGTCTCGGTTGTGGTACGGAATTCATCTAATGAAGTGACCGGATTCTATACTCAAAAGGTGAATTTGCAGCCCTCAGTTACTGAGGCTTATAGCAGTATAATGTTACTAAATAGTGGTGTGACTATTACCCAGGAGAAATTCAGCACAGTGTCTTCCCAAGTATATTATCGGGATACTATTGATGTGGAAGATGCTGCTTTGCAATTTGGCGGAAGAGCAGTGGGATATACAATTACCCCGAAGTACTATATGGACAGTAACCTGAATTTGGAATTGAATGATATCATTCATGCTTCGCGTAAAGTGTACAGAGACGGCTGGGTCAGTGTGGTTGATGCCACAGTATCCTCTAATACAGCAGCAGGTGCTTCATCACCGGGCTATATCCCGTTTGCCTATGACACATTATATAATTTCAAAACATATAACGAAGATGAATACACCATTATTTTCCTCGATTCCGAGATGAAGCCATTGGGTTATTACACCGGCAAGGTGATGCTTAGCACAGACCTGAAATTAGAAGCAGCCATGAAAAGAATTGACGAGCTTCCTTCGAATGTAACTTTAATGGATGAAGATGCAGTTAACAGGGCTTATAGAGCCTACTTGCCGTTTGATGATTCTTTCAATTGGGGAGAACGCAAGACTAAGCTTAAGAATGCTGTATCAGCTCTTATGAACGCCAAGAGATCGGGACCACTTCAAAATATGGATCTGGTTCAATCCGTAATTATTGATGGGTATAATCAATTCAACGGTAAGACAATAAGTATGAATTGGATGGGTTTCCCGGATGAGTTGAAGGGAAGCATAGGCAGGTTCTCGTATTACATTACAGCCAATCCTGTTCGTGCAGAGGATTTAGCACAACCAAGCCCTTATGGGGAATTTGATTTTGCTGACATTCATTCAGTAGTTCTTCCGGTGACAGATAAGAGCGGACAGAATTACGTTACAGTGGTCTATTATAATAAGGCAGGGCAAGCAATACGTTATACCACCAAGCTGGTAGATTTCTCGTCGAAGCGGCCGGTGTGGGACGGAACGGCGGCACAGATTGGGGATGGAGTTAAGCTGGTCCGGGATTATAATAACGGTACCCGTATAGACTATGTATCTGTAAAAGATTATCAGAAAACGCATCCCGAGGCGGTCTATTTCACAGCGACCTCTAAATCAGCGTTGGCAGCAGCTAAGCAAGAATTCTCTGCAGAATCTGCAGTACAGTATTTAAATGATTATCGGAATACTAACAGTATCTATCCTTATGAGCGAATTCAGTTATCTGATGATGCGGCGCGGAATGGACAGCCGGAAGACTACATTATCCTGTTCTATGATGCTAATTATAAGGCGCTTAATTATTATATTGGCGGTTTGACTGACTGATTCTCCGCTAATCCTACTCATATTATCCCGCTCCTCCACATACGTTGTCACTAAGGCGACCTGTGGAGAAAGAGGGGATAAGCGGGATGATTCTGGGATGCTTGATCGTGGTGCTTATCGTCGTAGCCAGCAGTGAGAAGGCGGAGGCGATTGCCAGCCTGAATGATCGGGAGGATAACAGCCTGTAACAAGGGTGCGGGGAGTGAACGGAATCCATAAATTATTGATGCTCTGTGATTCAAGCAATTTCCAGTGGTTTATTGGGTATAATAGCTGGAGGCTGTACATCAGTCTTCCGGCACCACTGAAAATATAAAGTGAATACGGAGGGTCAAATGGAGAACGAGGCACTGCTGCAGGTAGAGAAGCTTGCACTTAAGAAACAGAAGATCTTCCGGCAAAGCGTATGGCGGTACATTGCCAGGGCCATGCTCGCCAGCATGTTTATCGGATTCGGCGTGATCGTAGCCTTTAAGACCGGCAACTTCTTCTATATGGAACAATCGCCGATGACCTATCCGATGGCTGCGATCACCTTCGGCGCAGCCATCATCCTGATTTCCTACGGTGGAGGAGATTTATTTACCGGGGACACTTTTTATTACACCTATGCGGCACTGAGGCGCAAGCTGGCATGGACTGAGGTTGTGCGGATGTGGGTCGTCAGCTATCTGGGCAACATTCTTGGGGCTACGGCGTTTGCCCTGCTTATTTTTCTGACCGGATTGTTCTATGATTCCTCTGTCAACGGGTTCCTGCTTAATGTGGTGGCCCATAAGATGGAAGCACCGGCGATGCAGCTGTTCTTCCGGGCGATTCTCTGTAACTGGCTCGTCTGTCTGGCCTTCTTCGTGCCGATGTCAATGAAGAACGACGGTGCCAAAATGTTCGCCATGGTGCTGTTCGTGTTCTGCTTCTTCATCTCGGGGTACGAGCATAGTATTGCCAACATGTGTACCTTCGCGATTGCTCTCGTCCTGGATCACCCTGGTACGATCTCCTGGGGAGGCGTGGTGCATAATCTCGTCCCGGTCACATTAGGCAATCTGATCGGCGGCGGCGTGCTAATGGGCGTGATGTATTACTATGTGAACAAGCCGTTTCTGGAGGATGAGTCTCACTGAACGGCAATAACACGACACAACAGCGATTCTCCGGTTACCGGGGGATCGCTGTTGTGCGTTCGCAGGTAGGCCTAGGGCAAATGTATGTGGAAAAGCGAATACAATCGGTGCTGGCGAGGGTAAGTGGGCAAATGTATGCGAAAACAAACATGTCTTTCAAGGCACAACTCCAGCATGAAAATGAGCAGCGTGGCTAAAAAACAGAACATCGTCTTTTCATTTATTTAACATATTTTAACGGAAAACCAAACACAATGGGACTGGGTGCGCCGCGCAGGCCAAATGTAATCGAAAAACCGACCACAATGGGACTGGGAGCGCCGCGTAGGCCAAATGTAATCGAAAAACCGACCACAATGGGACTGGGTGCGCTGCGTAGGACAAATGTAATCGAAAAACCGACCACAATCGGATTGGGAGCGCGGCGTAGGCCGTGCGTTTATCGCAGCGCCAGACGTATTTTCACAGAAAAACCAAATACAATGTGCTAGCGTGAGGGCGCAGGGTCTGGAGGAAGTACATAGAAAGCAAAAATCAGGGACACTAATGTCCCTGATTTCGCTTAATGCCGCAGAATAAATTGTTACATCACCCACCTGTTAGGGTGAGGATGTGCTGTAGCGGCAGTCGGCTGCTTACCACTTGGAGCCGCCGGAGCTTCGGCCGGATTTGCCGCCGCCAAACGAAGAGCCGCCGGAGGAACGTCCGCCACCACCGCCGCCGCCCCAAGAAGAGCCGCCGGAGGAGCGTCCGCCGCCAAGCCCGCCGCCGAATCCTCCGCCCGGCGGGCCGGAATTGCGTCTGCGGGCTTGTTCCCGGCGCTGCTGCTCCCGCAGCATGGCCATTTGGGCTGCGCGTTCGGCCTCTTCCTTCTGACGGACCAGCCGGTTCGCTTCTTCTACGAAGGAAGCAATCTGCGAAGCATAGGAGCGTCCTGTCTCCTCCAGCTGATCCAGATCGTAAGGACCCGAGGCCAGACGCTGCTCCAGCACGTTATACTCCGGCAGCAGGGATAGCTGGAAGCGGTTCTGCGAGGCAATTCCTCTGCTGTGCAGCAGATTGTAAGCGGCATCCACCCGGCTCTGCCCTTCTGTGAACAGCCTGCTCAAGCTGTCGAGGCGCTCCTCCAGAGTGTCCAAACTGCTGCTAATGCTACTCATGCTGCTTGCCGTCTCATCCTGCAAAGCAAGGAGCCGGTCCAGCCCGCTGCGGGCATTGTCATACTCTCCGCGTGCATCGCTGGACCAGGTCTCGAGCTGAGGCACTTCCGCCGCGCCCTGCCGCAGTGCGCCGCCGGCCTCTTCCAGCAGCTTCTCCAGAGCGTCCAGGTGCTGCCGGGCGAACCGGTTCTTCGCCCCGGCAAGCCGGCTCTGTAATTCGTTCCGCCGCTGGCTAAGCGTTGCCCATGTGCTGCGTACAGTCTCCAGATCCTTGAGGTTATTCTGCCGGATCATAGCCTGGCGTTCCGTCATGGCCACGGCTTCAGTCAGAAGGGCATCCATGTCAGCGCCGATCCGGCGCACTTCATCCATATCGCCGCTGTGCAGCGGCGCTTTCATGGAACTGGCGGCAGCGGAAGCCTGCTCCAGGCTGTCGTAAGGCTTAACCTTCATATTGTGCAGGGAGTTCTGGTCGATCAGCCCGGCAATCCGGCTGTGGGTAGTCGCCAGGACACCGGGGAAGGCCTTCAGCTTATCGTCAAAGGTCCCCACATCCTGCATATCCTGCTCAATCTGCTGTTGCCGCTTTTTAGCTTGTGCAGTAATCTCCTGGGCAGCAATGGGGTCGAACAGCTCCAGTTGATCTGCCTTGGCCGTCTCTTCGGCCAGCTCCTGAAGATCTTGGGCAATCTCCTCCAGCGTATAGCCCGTCTCCAGGGCCGCTTGCTGCCGCTGTTCTTCAAGCTCCGGGGCAGCCTGCTTCAGCTCGGTGATCTGCTGCTTGACGTTCCGGTCGGCATCGCTGACGACTGCGATATTCTTCTCCTCTTCCTCCAGGGAGGCACGGAATTCCCCCTCTGTCTGCTGAAGCTGCTCTGCCGCCGCCTTAAGCGCAGACAAGCGGTAGAATGGCGGCAATGGTGCTTGCCCGGCGGTCTGCAATGCAGAGATTTCGACCAGCCGGGAGGTCAGGCGCTTCGAGATGCCCTCGACCATCTCCCCGGTCTTGCCCTGCACAATCCCCTGGAAAGGCTGAAGGGACTCCAGAGCGCGGTTCGCCCGTACCAATAGGTCGGCGAGCTGCTCACGCTGCACGGACAGTCCCTTGCGGCGGCGCATTCCGGTAATTGCCACATACAGCAGCAATATCAGCAGCGCGGCCAAGACAAGACCGCCTGCGACCGGCAGGAGAGGGAATCTGCTGCTGCTGCCGTTAGGACTGGAGCCAGCTCCTGCCGTACCGGCATCCGCACCGCCTGCCGCACCGCTGCCGGTATTACTGCTCTGTCCGCTGCTGCCAATGGCTTGCATCTGCTGGATCACAGAACGTATGCCTTCAGGGATATCTCCGTTTTTGGCATAAGGATTGAAATATTTCTCCAGCACCTTGTTAATTGCTGCGTTACCTGCAGCTCCGCCCTGTTGTAAGGACCAGGCATCGAGCGCATCCTGCAGCCCGGGGTTAATGAAGCTGATCTCAGTCAGCTGATTTTCATAAGCGATCAGGAGCAGGATGTCCCGGGACTTCAGCCCCCAGGTATCATATACATCGGCGGCATAACTGGACATGTTGCTTCCGGCCAGCGAATCAACGGTTAAGACATGGAAGGTGTACCGGTCTGTAGTAGCAATCCGGGCAAGGCTCTCTGCTTCCTGGGCAGACAGCAGCCGGGCTTCATCCGTAATTACTCCTTGCTGTGCAGGAATATTTGCAGCATAGACCCCTGGAATCCACAGCAGGGATAATATCAGGACCAAGGCGAGGGTGAGGTTTTTTCTCAATCTGACACACTCCGATCTATAGGCTATTGTTCATTGTAGTATGCTGATCATTATACTATATCATTACACATTCTAAGCCCCGCAGATGCAGGTACCCCGGAATTGACGGGCGATAGCGTCCACCCAAGTGCTCACGTTGATCCTGCTCCAAATCAAAAGGCGGTTCCAGCAGCCATTTCATGGCTTTTGGAACCGCCTCTTGTGAAAGAAGTAAGCTATATTCATCTATTTCTGTATGAAATGGGCTATCTGGTCTCTAGGCACAGGATATACTGCAACCGGGACTTGATTTCTTTCTGCCATTTCATATCTCCGACTTTCACAGCAAGATTGAGCAGGTCCAGGTAATCGTCAACCTGCAGGGCGGTCCGGGTAGTGGCTGCGTTCATGGGGGTTCAGTCTCCTTTTAGCTCAAATATAGAAAATAATGAATGTTGCACATCCAATAATGATAATCATTATCAACCGTTACTGTTATTATCCACACTTTAACCGCAAAAAGCAATACAAATCTAAAGTTTTTGATTAAATCTAAGATGATGCACTAAAGAGTTAAGGATATGAAACCGCAGGATGTGCACAATTTATCGGAAATGAGAAAAAAGGAGCAGGAACCCTACCATATTTTGTCGAATAAGCTTGTATACATAGTTATGCCGATCTTACTTGGGATAAAGGAGAATTGCGATGAAGCGGTGTAAATTGTTGCTTCTAATTAGCATTGTGCTCATGCTTGCACACCCCGCTGCCGCTTATGCCGAAAGACAGGAAATTAAGTACCAGGCAGAACTGGAGTATCCACCTTATAAGTACATACAGAATGGTTATCTGACGGGCTTCGATATTGACCTGACAAGTATGATCTTTGAGAAGAACGAATATCTTGTCCACTACAGCACCGGGAAGTGGGAGCAGACGTACCGGCGGCTGAGTGAGGGCGGGATTGATACTACCGGGCTTATGGCTGTCAGCGAGGAGAGGAAGCAGAACATTCTTTTCTCGAAACCCGTGTTAAAAAGCTATATTTCTGTCTATTCGCGTCAGGAACTCCAGGGTGACGTGACGCTGGGCACACTCCGTAAGTACAAGATCGGTGTTGGCAAAGGACAATATGCAGAGACCATCCTGCAGAACGAGGCGGGTATCCCGCCATCAGAATACATAGAATATGCAACCGTACCGGATGCGTTGGACGCTCTGCGTCAGGGGGAGATCGACCTGCTGTTCGAGAATCAGGGGGTTGTCGATTATCTGATTGTAGAACAGGGCTTAACCGGTAATATTATCCGCAAAATGAGCAATTTGTATCCGCAGGATGTGGCCTACGGCATCAGCAAGTCCAAGCCGGAGCTGGTGTCCTACGTCAATGCAAGGCTAGAGCGTCTGGTAAGCTCAGGTGCCTTCGAAGAGCTGTACCAGCAGTATTTCTTCGTGCATTCCGACCATTATAATGAAAAGATGCGTAACCGGATTTTTACCGTATTCTCCATCGGGACCCTTCTGCTGGTATTCGGTGCCGTCCTGCTCCGGATGTATATCCGGCGGCTGCGCCGTACGATTCACTCCGAACAGGAATTCTTCAAGGATGTGATCGAGAATGCCGGAGTGATTGTGTGGGCTGTTCACGGGGACAAGCGGAGCGTGCGCTTCAATAAATATGCCGAGATGATGACCGGGCTGGAGGAGAAGGAGGTGCTGGGCGTAAGCATAGATGAGCTGCCCGGCCTGGAAGACGGTGCAGCCGTGCTTAGAGATCTCCTTGCCAGGGCGGCAGCCCGGGATTATGTGACCAATGTCGAGCTGAGGCTTCCTGACCATTCTCCGGGTGCGCATTATTTCTCCGTCCGCACGGCCCTCATTAAGGGAATGGACGAGCAGGCGGAGGATATCTTCGTGCTGGTCGGCATCGATATCGATGAACGCAAGCAGAATGAGCTTAAGCTGCAGCTTAGCTACGAGGAGCTGGAGTCTACATATGAGGAGCTGGCGGCCACAGAGGTAGAGCTGCAGGATCAGTTCAATAAGCTGGGGGTCAGCGAACGGCGGTTCCGCCTGGCCTCGGAAGGCTCTGGTGCGTACATGTGGGAGCTGGACTGGGACAGCGGCTTCTACAAGCTCTCGGACCGGTGGTACGAGGTGATGGGATATACCGAGGCGGAGATCAACTCCTTCGAGGGAGGCGTGCTCAGCATTATTCACCCGGATGATCAGGAATCCGCGCGCAAGGCCAGACAGGAGCATCTTACCGGATTGACCCCGATCTATGAAACCGAATACCGGATGAGAACAGGGCAAGGGGAGTACATCTGGTTCGAGGTGCGGGGCAAGGCAATCGTTGACCCGAAGGATCAGATCGTCCTGTTCCTCGGTTCCCTGATCGATATCAGCAAGCGCAAGCAGGCAGAATTCAAGCTGAATAACAGCTACCAGGAGCTGGAGGCGACTTATGAGCAGCTTACAGCGACCCAGCAGGAGATTGTAGGACAATATGATATGCTGCTGGAGAATCAGAAGAATATGCACCGTCTGGCCTATGTGGATTCGCTCAGCAATCTTCCAAACCGGCTCAGTCTGCTGGAGACGATGGAGAATTATTTCCGCCGGACGGGAGGCAGTGCGGCGCTGCTTTTCGTAGATATGGATAATTTCAAATACATCAATGACACGCTTGGACACAAGTCCGGCGATATTCTGATCCGCAAGGCCAGCGAACGGCTCCAGTCTGTAGTGCGTGAGGAGGATCTGCTGTCGCGGCTGGGCGGGGATGAATTTGTGATTTTCCTCAAGGATATTGAGAGCCGGGTGGATGTGCTTAATCTGGCCGAGGATATTATGCGTGCGTTCCGCAAGTCTTTTCTTATCGGTGAGAGCAATCTGTATGTGTCCTCCAGTATCGGGATCTCCTTCTACCCGGAAGACGGCGAGACGACGGAAGAGATTCTGAAGAACGCCGATGTAGCGATGTACCGGGCCAAGGAAGAGGGGAAAAGCACCTACGTCGTATATGATAAATCAATGCATACCGCCTTCAATGACCGGATGAATATTGAGAAGCATCTGCGCAGTGCGATGAATAATAACGAATTCGAGCTGCATTATCAGCCGCAGGTGCAGATGGAGACCGGGCTGATCTCAGGCTTCGAGGCTCTGATCCGCTGGAACAGTCCGGTCCTCGGCTTTGTCTCCCCGCTCTCCTTCATTAAGATCGCCGAGGATTCCAGGCTGATTATCTACATCGGTGAATGGGTGCTGCGGGAAGCCTGCAAGTTCATGAACAGCATCCATCAGCGGACCGGCATTCCTTATAAAATATCTGTCAACATCTCCATTATTCAGCTCCTGCAGGATGATTTCGTAGAGATTGTGCTGGACAGTCTGGAGGAGAGCGGCCTTGTGGCATCCAGTCTGGAGCTGGAAATCACAGAGTCTATCTTCATGGAGTCGTTCGGGAGTACGGTCAGCAAGCTGGAGTTCCTGCAGTCCCGGGGAATACGGATTGCCCTTGATGATTTCGGGACGGGGTATTCCTCCCTTAGCTATCTGCAGCAGCTGCCGATTTCTACGCTCAAGATGGATAAAGTTTTCATTGATTCCTTGGCTGATAAGGCCTTTAGCGAATCTTTTGTGCAGACGATTATTACTCTGGGCCACAAGATGGGTCTGGATGTAGTAGCCGAGGGCGTGGAGGATGCCAGCCAGTGGGCCTTCCTTAGAGAAGCTCATTGCGATAAAGTGCAGGGGTATCTGATCAGCCGGCCGGTGCCGCAGCGCCAGGTCATGGAGCTGCTTGTTCCGCAGAGACGGTATGGGGCGGAGGAGCTGGAATAGATATCAGACAGGTTCAGATGACAAGCGGGTCCCCGGCATAGGCTGCTATGCACGGTGGACCCGCTTTTTTGAAATATAGAAATCATATGTTTGGGGGCCCCGCTAAATACCTGAATCATCATTGAAGCTAAAGCCACACTTTGTGGGATGGATGGACCTAGAAGATGACGATTTTGTTCTTGCCGGTTTTCTTGGCCTCGTACAGGGCGTCGTCCGCCTGCTGAAAGATAGAGCTCTTGGAATCCCCGCCGTTATATTCATGCATTCCGATGCTCACGGTAACCGATTCATTGTCCATTTCGCTGATCGGAAGGCTTGCAATTCCTGCGAGGATATTCTCCATAATGCGGCCCGAATCCTCTAATGTCTTGGATGTCAAAATAATCACGAATTCCTCCCCGCCGTACCGCGCTGCGAAATCATCCGAGCCGATATGCTGGAGCATGACAGCGGCGACCTGCCGGAGAACGATGTCTCCGACCCAGTGCCCGTACCGGTCATTGACCTTTTTGAAATTGTCGATATCTATAACCGCCAGCTGCATCGGAAAAGGATTGCTCTCTTGATGGTCAATCAGCCAGCCCAGGTACTCATGAAAGGTCTTATGGTTGTACAGGTCGGTCAGCGGGTCGATCTTGGACAGCCGGTCCATAATAATATTCTGGATGCGCAGCTCTTGCTCTGACTTCAACGAATTCTCCAGCGAGCGCATAAGATCCTTGCCCCGGGCTATAACACCGAAGCCGGCCAGGGAGGTTCCGGCTAGGATCAGGGTGATAATGATGTTCTGGATGCGTAGCGTGTAATCGGTAATAGAGGTGTTCAGAAATAGTATGATGATGTAGATCAGGCAGATCACAGAGGAAGCCCTCAGATAATTCTCCCTCAGATAGATCATGGACACCAGCAGCGGAAGCAGCATAATCAGCGGCTTCACATGATATTCGGAACTAAGATTCAGGATGAACACGATACCACACAGGTGGCTTCCAAGAATAATTGAGAATTCGGATAACAGCGGCTTGTATTTATGAACAGCCTCCAGAATCAGCAGCAGGGCGAACAGAATAGCATCTGGAATCCAGATATGCCTAATGAGATATGGCTTGTCGGACAACTCGGGCCGGTGGCCCCACATGGATAAGTAAACATATAGCTGGCTTGCCATATAAACAAAAAGCGCCATCCAAAAGGTATTGAGGAGGACGCGGTTCCAATACATTTGGCGAGGAGTAGGGGGCGGGATCTGCATAAGATGTTCCTCTTTTCCAGTGGCAATGTACTTATATATTCGACAATGTTCTCGTTTCTCCTTCTAGGTCTTATGTCAGGGAATAGGTCTGGAATAACGTTCGTGTTTGTAAGGTGTTTGTTAGGTTGTCTGGGTACGTGATTCTGCATAATGCTATAAACACGAACTATTCATGCTATTCATCATTGACACATTCGGATTTATTCGGTAAAATTCCAATTGCCCCGTAATAACGGGTGAAGTTGTTCGTATATCCTCAATGATAAGGTTTGGGGGTTTCTACAGGGGACCGTAAATTCCTGGCTACGAATAGGGTGCATTTTGCATACCTATGAAGAGGCCGGGTTTTTTTGTGTGCTGTTGTGTGCTGCTTGGTTAAGTGGACTAATATACTGCAGAGACGCTTTGCGGCCCCTGTCAACCGCAGGCCGAAGCCGTTTCATCTTGGGAGGAACAGAGAAGATATGAGTAAATACGATGTAATTGTTGTTGGAGCCGGTCCGGCTGGAATATTCGCCTGTTATGAATTAACACTGAAGGCCCCTGAGCTGAAGGTGCTGCTGGTGGACAAGGGACATGATATCTACCGCCGCAACTGCCCGATCCTGGAGGAGAAAATCAAGCTCTGTCCGCCCGCCTCCGGCCGCAAGGAATTCGCCGGGTGTCTGCCGGCCTGCTCCATTACTGCGGGCTTCGGCGGCGCTGGTGCGTACAGTGACGGCAAATTCAACATTACCACTGAATTCGGCGGCTGGATGACGGATTATCTGCCTCCTTCCAAGGTGATGGAGCTGATTGAATATGTAGATGGAATCAACCTGGAGCACGGGGCAACCCCGGTCATTACCGATCCGACTACGGAGAGCATTCGCGGTATCGAGCAGCGGGGATATGCCGCCGGGCTGAAGCTGCTGCGGGCGCAGGTCCGCCACCTCGGAACCGAGCAGAACCTGGAGATTCTGAAATCGATCTATGAATATCTGCGGACACGCATTGATATGTTATACAAGACAGAAGTAGAAGATATCGTTACCGTCAAAGAGAACGGAACGCATCGAATCACAGGCATTATGCTGAAGAACGGGGAGAGTCATGAAGCAGGTCTGGTGATGATTGCTCCGGGTCGGGACGGCTCGGCCTGGCTGACCGAGGTGCTGAAGAAGCGCAGGCTCAAAATGTACAATAACCAGGTCGATGTCGGGGTGCGTGTAGAGACCTCGGATGTGGTGATGCGGGAGATTAATGAGCATCTGTACGAGGGCAAATTCATCTTCAATACCTCCGTAGGTACACGTGTCCGCACCTTCTGCAGTAATCCCTCGGGGCATGTGGTTGTGGAGAATCACAGCGGAGCGATGGCCGCGAACGGGCACTCCTATAAGGACCCTGCGCTGGGCTCGAAGAACACCAACTTTGCGCTGCTGGTCTCCCATACCTTCACCGAGCCGTTCGACAAGCCGAATGAATATGCCCGGGAGATCTGCAAGCGGGCGAATGATCTGTCCGGCGGCGGGGTCATTGTACAGAAATACGGAGATATCCTGCGGGGCCGCCGGTCTACGGAGACCCGGATTAAGGAAGGGTTCCTGGAGCCGACGTTGAAGGAAGCGGTGCCCGGTGACCTGGGGCTGGTACTGCCATACATCACGATGAAGAGCCTGATTGAAATGGTGGAGGCCTTGGAAAAGGTAACCCCGGGCATCGCTTCCGAGCATACCCTGTTCTATGGCGTGGAAGCGAAATTCTATTCCGCCCGTCCGAAGCTGTCGGATGAGTTCGAGACCGAAATCTCCGGCCTCTACTGCGGCGGCGACGGGGCAGGCATTACCCGCGGCCTGGCCCAGGCCGGAGCGGCTGGCGTGTGGATCGCCCGCGGCATGATGGCGAAGAATGCCCAAGAGGTTAGCGTACAACCGGCAGGGGTATAATCCTGGGCGGGATGACGCCGGAAGGACAGCCGTATCCTCAGATGCTGGGGGTCGGCTGTTTTTTTATTGTTTTTGTAGGAAACTATAGATTTGGGGATAAGTATTCTTTGAATGATTCGTAGAATGACTTTAATGCTGAGGTATGCTTAAAACCGAATGGAAATTGGCTGGTAGAGCGGCGCACGGACTAAAGGTATGTGAAAAACAGCATACATTGTGCTCGCAAGCAGGCCCATAGACCAAATGTATGTGAAAAACAGTATACATTGTGTTCTGATGCAGGCACACGGACCAAATGTATGTGGAAAATAGTATACATTGTGCTCGCAAGCAGGCGCACGGACCGAATGTATGTGAAAAACAGCATACATTATGCTCGCAAGCAGGCGCACGGACCGAATGTATGTGAAAAACAGCATACATTATGCTCACAAGCAGACACACGGACCAAATGTATGTGCGGCCGGAAGTCCAAAACTTCTATGGAGTCACGGCAATCCCATAACAGAAAAAATATAAGTGAAATCTATATAGTAGTGGTTTCCTTAATTTAACTCTGCTGATATAATGTTAGAATACATAACATGATAGAGTGGAGTGAACGTGCAGAATGGGAATTCGCCGGAGCAAGGCCGCTATCGTTATTATTTTGCTGCTAGGTGTGGGGTTGTATGGCTTATGGATGGAGATGTACTGGGTACATAAGGTTGTCTATCTGCTGCTGATGGTAGCGCTGGCCGGGTTTGCGCTGGATATGGGGCGGAACGGAGCGGTTGGAGCCCGGAAATTGGCGGAATCACAGAGCAAGGTAGAGCGGCTGGGCAATGAAATTGTTGTCACCTCGGACCGGCTGCATGGTGCTCTGGAGGAGATTACCCGTCATACCGAAGGACTTCAGCAGACAGCGGACTATTCGCATGCCTACGAGGTGGAGCTGCAGACCCGCAGCAATGAGGCGAAGGCCAATATTGAGGGGGCTTTTGCCAGGATGGGCGGAGTCGCAGCAGTTACCGGACAGATTGGAGAGCTGACCGGACGGCTGAGTATGGCGATGCAGGCAGCACGTACAGGGATGGCGGGGATGGTGGATTCCCTGAAGAATACAGATGAGGTCATGGAGGAATTGCAGGAGCAGAGCGGAGATATGCTGGGCAAATTCACCGTGTTAAGCGGACATATTGCGCTGGTGGAGGAGATGAACGCCCTGATCGTAGGCATCGGCAATGAGACCTCGCTGCTGGCCCTGAACGCCTCGATTGAAGCTGCGCGGGCCGGGGAAGCGGGCCGCGGATTTGCTGTGGTCGCAGGCCGGATCAGGCAGCTGGCCGATCAGAGCCGGGATTCCGTGGAGCGCTCAACGGCGGTGCTGCGGGATCTCAATCATGGCGTACGGCAGGTGCTGGAGTCGGTCACGAAGGAGCAGACAGCGGTTGCGCATGGAGTGAATGAAGTGGCGAAGGTGAAGCAGCGCCTCGGGGATATCTCGGCCCGGGTGGAGGAAGTCGGGGTCATAGTTACGGAGTCAGCGGCTGCGGCAGAGCGGCAGAACAGTCTGATCGAAGAGGTGACCGGCGAGCTGAGCGGTGCAGTAGGGATTGTCAATGAGACCATAGCAGGCGTAGACCTGACCTTGGAGCAGGTGACCCGCCAGCGCACGCAGATTGGGCAGCTTAATGAGATCAGCGCAAGCCTGCTGCTGGAATCTCAGACCCTGCAGCAGTCAGTGAACGGCATTGCCGGACGCGGAGTCATTGAGCTGAGTCAATATACGGCGCGGCTTGAGGAAATGCAGACGGTGCTTCAGGAGATAGCAGCCAAGCAGGAGATGTGTGCAGGGGATGCGGACATCCATGGCAGAGTTCTTGCGGCCTGCAAGCATAAGGTGCCGGATGTGCAGGCCATCTGGTCCAACCGGACGGATGGCACCTTCATCTACTCTGAGCCTGCGGCCGGCCTGCTGAATGCGAAGCGCCGCGACTGGTGGAACGGGGCGATGACGGAAGGTCAGTACGTCTCGCAGCCGTATGTCTCGGCCATTACGAAGCGTTCCTGCATCACCCTCTCCAGAGCAATTACGAACGGGGACGGGAAGATTGTGGGTGTGGTGGGGATTGATCTGGCAGTCTAGAGGCATTGAACAGTGGACGCATACGGCGCAGTAAGAGAAGGATAGTAGGTTGAATTGATTAGCGGGTCATTAAGCTGGAATGGATATATAAGCATTTTGCGAACAAACTCAAATTTGCATAAGGTGCATTAAAAACATTGGCCCCAAAAATTTCAACGACGACAGCTCTTGAACGAGATAATAAAGTCATAGACTGCCGTTGTGTTATTGAGTTAATGTGGCCCTTTAGCATAACGAAGGACTACCATACGGTAGCCCTTCGGTGTTCAAGAGTCATTCCCTGTTAATTCAACGCTTATCGCCGTACTTTCTTGCCAACAGCGAGCCCTAGACTCAACCAACGTCCTTCATCGTGCAAAATAAAATCCTTCTCGCCTTCGTAATATCGGAAATTATCGAGCATCCATTGGTAACTCTCAGAGAAGTAAGAACTTTCGGTAATTAAAAAACCTTGATTTCGAAGTAAATTGCAATTCCAATCTAACGTCCGAATCCATTTTTTATAAGACTGTAAGATATCGAAATTCTCCAAACCAAGCGGTATTGGATTCAATGTACACATAGGTTCTGCAATTCCAAAAAAACTGTTAGTGCGAGTAATGCGTGTGATTTCTTTCAGAGCTTGTTCCCTATCCTCTATCATAAAAAAAGAGCCGATACTAAAGACTGCATCAAATGCTTCGTCAGGAAATGGCATAAGTTCAGCATTCGCTCTTACTGCCAGAACGTTATTATCTACACCCTGTTCTGATGCATATTCCTGGATAACACTCAATATTTCCCACAATTCCAATGTAATTACAGTTACTCCCCAATGTTTAGCTACCGTTGCCGCAACTTGACCAGTACCAGCGCCTATTTCCAATACACGCATACCTGGCTTCAATTCTAAAGCAGTAATTAGTGGCAGAGCCATTTCGTATGAACCCGCGCCTAATGGAGTTGGGTTTTGGATACTTAGAAAAGGATTATTCAAGACATTTTTCTCCCTAATGGGGAGTCGCAGTTATAGGGCTAATTAGGCGCTATATTCCCCGTTTTTTTGCCCATTATTCTTCTTACTTTTCATGTTAACCGCCTCCAATTCTTATATATTCCAAGTTTATCAAAAAACAATCAAGGATACCATCATCTACTATCCTGCCTTGAAACTTTTTCATCGAGAGTCATAGTGACTGTTGCGCAGTCCGAAGAAAAGGTGCAGCAGTTATTTTGAGGGGCTGTTATAGCCCCTATAGATTACTTTCGTTTGTTACGGCCAATTAAGCCGCCCACAATCCAAAAGATCAAAATGCCAACAAAGGCAAATACAATCCAAAAAGCTATACGCACAAGCTATCACTCCTTTAAAACAACCTTACGATAATAGTTAATTTTCCGCAATAGAAGGGCTTTTATACTCAGTGAGGGAACACGACATGCCTGGTTTGGAAATCCAATAGGATTACCTCAACCCTTAGCGGCGGCTGCGCAGATTGCTATAACCATTATCCCAACTTATAATGGACCGATAGCTTGTCCTATGGAGGCGTGAGTGTGCAATATAATTTGAGTATTCTGCTGCAATTGTTAGAGCGGGCAGCGCTGCTGCTGATGTGTCTGTTCGTCCTGAGCCGGGTGCCGCGGTTCAAGGAGATTTTTGCCAAAGGGGTGCATGCCCCTCAGGAACTGGCGATTGTCACGGTTATCTTCAGCCTGTTCGCCATCTTCGGAACCTACAGCGGAATTAATGTGGAAGGGTCTCTGGTCAACGTGCGGATTATCGCCATCATAGCCGGAGGGATTCTGTTCGGTCCTTGGGTCGGGCTGATTACCGGGATCATCTCGGGCGTACACCGCTTCCTGATTGATATCGGCGGGGTCACCTCGCTCCCGTGTCTGATTACCAGCATTACGGCGGGCGTGGTATCCGGGATCATCTACCGGCGCACTTCGCCTGAACGCCGCTGGATCGCTGCCATTGTCGCCGGGATGGCCTGCGAGGCATTGACGATGGCGCTGATTCTGGTGATGGCTGATCCCCATTCGCTTGGCGTGGATATCGTGTCCAAGATTGCTTTTCCGATGATAGTGGGGCAGATCTGTGCCGGGCTGATCGTTACGCTTGTGCAGAGTGTAGAAGGGGAGAAAGAGCGGATTGCCGCGAAGCAGTCCAAGCTGGCGCTGGAGATTGCCAATAAGACGCTTCCGTATTTCCGCAGTATTACTCCCGAGTCGCTGCGTACCATCTGCGGAATCATCCAGGAGGATATCGGGGCGGATGCGGTGGCAATTACCGATACCAGAGTCATTCTGGCCTACGTGGGTGTCGGGGAAGAATATTATGCCGAAGCCAATGAGATCATCAGTGAGGAGACGAAGCAGACGCTGAGCAGCGGGGAGATTACCATCCGTGACGACGATACCGAATACATGAACCGGGACATCCGCTCGCTGATCATTATCCCGCTGAAGGAGAAGGGGGAGGTGACGGGATCACTCAAGATCTACTATACCCACGCGCATAAAATCACCTATTCCCTCCAGGCCATGGCGGTAGGGCTGTCACAGATCATCTCCACACTGATGGAGGTGTCACGGGTTGAGGGGATCAAGGAGATGGCCAACAAGGCCGAGCTGAAGGCACTGCAGACCAGCATCAACCCCCATTTTCTGTTCAATGCGCTAAATGCAATTATCTCCTCCATCCGGATAGACCCGGACAAGGCGCGTGAGCTGATCGTCAATCTGTCGGGGTATATGCGGTATAATCTGGAGCTGACCGATGAATCCATAGATATCCGGCGCGAGCTGCAGCAGGTGCAGCATTATGTGGAGATTGAGAAGGCCCGTTTCGGCAGCCGCCTGAGCGTTCTGTACGATATAGATGAGGTAACGGTACGTATTCCGAGTCTGGTCATTCAGCCGCTGGTGGAGAATGCGATTATCCACGGGATTTTGAAGGGGAAAGGGAACGGAACTGTAGACATCTCGGTCAAGGACCACGGAGACAGCGTAAGGGTGCGGATTGCCGATACCGGAGCGGGGATCAGTGAAGAGACGATTGCGAAGGTCTACAGCGGAAGCATGGAGGGCAACAAAATCGGCCTCAACAACGTGCACCAACGTATCAAGTTGATCTACGGTACGGGTCTGACCATCCGGCGGCTGGCTAAGGGGACGGAAATCTATTTTGATGTGATAAAGGAGCAGCGATGAGAGCGATCATTGTCGAGGATGAAGTGCTGGCAAGACAGGAGCTTACGTATCTGATTCAGACCCATAGCCGGATCAAGATTGCGGCGGAATTCGAGGACGGGCTGGAGGCGCTGAAGTATCTGCAGACGGATACGGTGGATGTGATTTTCCTGGATATCAATATCCCTTCAATTGATGGGGTGCTGCTGGCCCATAATATCAGCCGGTTCGCGGTCAAGCCGTATATTGTGTTCATTACAGCCTATAAGGAGCATGCCGCCGAGGCGTTCGAGATTGAAGCATTCGACTATATTCTGAAGCCTTACAGTGAGACGCGGATCAGAGCGATGCTGCAGAAGCTGGAGGGTGCCATCGCGGCCAGAAGCCGCCAGGGGGAAGAGGGACCGGTGAAGCTGGGCAGCGATAAGGTCAATCTGTGGAAAAATGAAAAGATTATCGTCGTCGATGCGGACGAGATCTATTATGCTTCGGCGCAGGAGAAAACAACGAGTGTGATCACCAAGGGGGAGGAATACAGCATGGCCCTCAGTATCAGTGAATTCCATACCCGCCTGCCGCAGGAGCAGTTCTTCCGCTGTCACCGCTCCTATCTGGTCAATCTGTCCAAAATCAAGGAAATCATCCCCTGGTTCAACAATACCTATCTGCTAAGGCTGCGGGATCTGAATGTGGAGGTTCCAGTCAGCCGCAGCAAGGTGAAGGAATTCAGGCAGATTATGCGTCTCTAACGGCAGTTCATTCCCCGTCAGTGTCATCTCATTCCGGATTTCTCTCAGAAGGAGCTCCTTTCGCTACAATGAAGAGGCAGAGTAAGCCTTGAAGCGACTTCAGCGACTTCAGAAGAGAAAGAGGGAATTCTGATGATAACGGATACAGCCAGTAAACGGTGGCTCATCGTACTAGGTACAGTAATTATGCAAATGGGACTCGGCACCATCTACACCTGGAGCCTGTTCAATGCACATCTTGTCAGTACATTTGGTTTTGAGCTTAGCTCAGTTTCGATAACGTTCTCTATTACCAGCTTTGCCTTGGCCTTCGCCACACTGTTCGCAGGCAAGCTGCAGGACCGGTTCGGTCTCCGCAGACTGACCGCAGCTTCCGGTATCCTGCTGGGGCTGGGGTTGATGCTAAGCTCTCAGGCCAGTTCCCTGCCGATGTTCTACCTGCTGGCTGGCGTAGTGGTCGGGTATGCTGATGGCACGGCGTATATTACTTCGCTGTCCAACCTGATGAAGTGGTTCCCGAAGCATAAGGGACTGATCTCCGGGGTGTCCGTGGGTGCTTACGGAACGGGCAGTCTGATCTTCAAATACATCAACGGCAGCCTGATTGAATCGGCGGGGGTGTCGAATGCTTTTCTATACTGGGGCCTGATGGTCATGCTGATGATCCTCCTCGGCTCGTTGCTGATCCGGGAGGCTCCGGTGGCTGCACCTGCTGTAACTGCTGCGGGAAACCGGGCATCGTCCGCTTCCGGGGCGGCTCTGCTGCCCAAGGATTATACCGTGAAGGAAATGCTCCGCACGAAGGAAGCGTACCTGCTGTTCGTGATTTTCTTCACCGCCTGCATGAGCGGCCTCTATCTGATCGGTATCGTGAAGGATATCGGTGTGCAGCTGGCGGGTATGGATGTGGCGACGGCGGCGAATGCTGTAGCGATGATCGCTATTTTTAATACGGCCGGACGCCTGATTCTTGGCGCATTATCCGACCGGGTAAGCCGGACCAAGCTGATTAGTATCACGCTCGCAGTAACGGCTGTGGCAATGTTTACCCTCAGCTATGCCACACTGAGCTATGGCCTGTTCTTCACCTGTGTGGCGGCCATCGCCTTCTGCTTCGGCGGTAACATTACCGTCTTCCCGGCGATTGTCAGTGACTTCTTCGGCCTGAAGAATCACAGCAAGAACTACGGCATCATCTATCAGGGCTTCGGGATCGGCGCGCTGTCCGGTTCGTTCATCGCCGCCTTCCTCGGCGGGTTCAAGCCTACTTTTAACATCATCGGTCTGCTGTGTATTCTGGCCTGTATCCTGGCGGTTTCGCTTAAGCCTCCGGTAGCCAGAGCAGCCAAAGCCAAGGGAATGAGCCTGAAGCCTTCACGGCATACGGCTTAAACCATATATCGACTTATCGACTTACGTCGGCTTAAAGTAGTATAGACAAAGAGAATAGCTTTTGGAGAAGAGATGTCCTACGTTCGCGTGAGCGGGTGGTGGAGGTCTTTTTTTCATGGTCGAAAACAAACATGTCTTTCGAGGCACAACTCCAGCATGAAAATGAGCAGTGTACCTAATACAGAATGTCGTCCGTTCGACTGTTTAACGTACTTAATTCAGCAAACCGACCACAAATGGACTGGACGCGCTGCGTAGGCCAAATGTAATCGAAAAACCGACCACAATTGGACTGGGTGCGCCGCGTCGGCCAAATGTAATCGAAAAACCGACCACAACGGTGCGACCCCCTTATCCCGGAGTCCTCCGTATAAAATCGGTACTTGTTGTAGATATGCTCTTTATTTCGCTTTTTC
>NZ_ASPX01000013.1:0-38565 GCF_000517965.1 Paenibacillus sp. FSL R7-277 | reverse complement strand
CCCCCCCCCCCCCCCCGCCAAGGCTTCCGCCGCGGCGTCCAGCGCGGCGTCCACCTCAGCAGCCGGACCGGCGAGTGCCGGGTCCGGCTTGCTCTCGTTCGCGCTGCGCCACAGCGCCGCGAACGAATCAACATCGGCCGCCGCCGCCGCCCAGCGGCTCTGGCCGGCCTCGACCAGCGCGCTGCCTACAGGCGGCAGCAGCTCATCCAGCGGCGCGCCTGACGCAGAAGCCGGCGCGCCGGGCAGCAGCACAAGCAGGCAGAGGAGCAGCAGCACTGCCCTGATCGGCCGCCATGGACTCTGTGTAACCGTGATCATCATCGGGATCATTCCCTTCAAGTTTAGCGAGGAGGGGTCAGTTGCAACGGACTCAGCTGCGCTTATTTTAGTAATATTAACGTTTCTGCAAGTTAAACGGACTCAGTGGAGCTTATGTACAAATAATTGGGAGGAAAACGCCCGCTGTAGCGGAAATAAGCGCCGTGCAGTCCGTTGGAGTAGCTGAATATGCTCGAAAAGAGAAAATAAAGGCCTCTCAGTCCGTAACGATCAGCTACCTTTCCGTCCTCTCCGGTCCCCGAATCGCCGTTGCGCTTTCGGCCTCGCAATCCCCATAGCTCCTGCTTCCTCAGTGTCACCGGTCACAGCCTAGGCATTTCATCCCTCGAGCAGCAGCTCCCCGATATATCCGCCTTCCCGTACACCCGGGAAGCAGGCGAAGACGCCGCTGCCGGTGTGAACCATGTATTCATTCAGCCGGTCATTCTTCGCAAGGCGCTGCTGGATGCTGACGAACTGCTTCATCAGATCCTTTTGGAAGCTGATGAACACCAGACCGGCATCAAGCTGTCCGGTCTTGAGATCCATGCCGCTGGAATAGGAGTAGGAGCGCCGCAGAATCTTGACCGAGCCGTCCCCATGAGCGAGGGCGGAATGGGAATCCGGCGGAATGACGGGCTTGCCGCTGGCATCGGCTGCTGCCAGATTCAGCTCGGCGAATTCATCTCCGGCTCCAATCGGTGCACCGCTCTGCCGGTGCCGCCCGAAGGTGGCCTCCTGATCGCTCAGCGAGGAGCGGTCCCAGACCTCAATACGGAACCGTACGCGGCGCACCGCAAGATAGGTGCCCCCGTTCATCCAGGCCGGGCCATCGGCGCTGCCGCTCCAGACGATATTTCGCATCTGCGTCTCATCGGTGACGTCCGGATTCCCCGTGCCGTCCTTGAAGCCAAGCAGATTACGCGGGGTGCCGCCTGACGGATCGGCGCTGCCGCTGCGCTGGAAGCCTTCCTGGGTCCAGCGCAGTACCGCCGTACCCCTGGCGATACGGGCGAGATTGCGGATGGCATGGAACGCCACCTGCATATCGTCCGCGCAGGCCTGCACACAGAGATCGCCGCCGCACCAATGCGGCTCCAGGCTGTCCCCTGTGAATGCCGGGAGCTCGGTGAAGGAGGCGGGCCGTTTGCCGGAGAGGCCGAAGCGGCTGTCGAACAGGGCCGGACCTGCCCCGAAGGTAAGCGTGCACCCCGAAGGGGTGAGGCCGTCCGCCTCGCCGGTGTCAGTAGGCGGGAGATTGGGCTTGTCGTTCGCCGTGCCGATCATCGTACCCGAGGTCAGGGCAGCAGCGGCGGCAGTCCAGTCCTCCAGCAGTTTTTTCAGATCACTGACCTTGGTAGTCGTCACATCAAATGAAGCGAAGCACAGAAAATTCTGCGCAGGGGTAAGAATCCCCGCCTGATGCTTGCCGTAGAAGGGGATCGTATCCGCCTGTTCTTCATTCTGCCCGAAGGCTGCGGCGGCCGGGACCGCCCGTCCTGCTGCCTGGCGTGCCACCATAATGCCGCCCACACCGCCTCCGCCGAGCAGCAGCCCGAGACCCGAGGCACCGGTCAGCCGCAGCATATCGCGGCGGCTGAATTTGGTGTTGAACAGTTTGGTCTCCGGCGCAGGAATCCCGTGATCCGCGTCAGCCTTATTCCGGGAATTATTATCTTTCTTGTTCATATCGGTCACACTCCCAGAATCGTTCCCATGTTGGATAGCGGCTCAGCCAAGGCGTCGAGGTTCTGGCTTAACCTGCGGACCTCCTCCGGTTTGAGCGTTTCGTAAGAGACGTAGCCCTCCCCCGATTTGAACGGCGCCAGCTCATTCATTAAGGCGGTGAACCGCTCGCCGATGGTTTGCTCAAGGGCCGGGTCTTTTTTGGCCAGCTCCGGCTTCAGCAGCTCATAGATCTTCTGGGCCCCCTCCACATTCGCCACAAAATCATACAAATCCGTATGGGAATAACGCTCCTCTTCCCCCGTTACTTTGGAGGAGGAGACTTCATTCAGCAGCTCAACAGCCCCGGTAACGAGCAGATTGGCATCGATTCCGGCCGTCTCCACCTTGGCGCGCAGCAGCTGCGCATCCTTCAGCAGGCGGTCCGCGACATCCGTCATGCCCTCCGTTGTATTGTTCTGCCAGAGAGCCTGTTCAATCTTATGGAAGCCGCGCCAGTCCGCAGCATCTACATCATTCTCACGGGCATCAATATTCGGGTCCAGATCCCCAAGCGCTTCAGCGATCGGCTCGATCCGCTCATAATGCATGCGTGCCGGAGCATACAGCGTCTTGGCTTCATCCAGCTTGCCCGCCTTGACAGCATCCGTGAAGCCCTCGGTCTGCTTAACGAACGCATCGCATTGTTCAATGACGTATTTGCGGTATTCGTCGATGGCAGTGGTGAAATCTGCATTCGTCTCACCTCCGGCCTTCGCTACACTTTCTGCCCCGCTGCCTGCCTGGGCTGCAGCATTATTCCCGGAGTTGTTACCACTGTTGCCGTTGTTGCCATCGTTATTACTGTTGTCCTTGCCCGCACAGCCGGCAAACAGGAGGGAAGCCGCAAGCAAACCTGCGGGTACTGCATAGCCTATTTTCATCTGTATGGATACCCCTTTTCATTTATGAAAATGATAATCGTTATCAATGATGGACTTATCATAAATCTCCCCCTATTGGCTGTCAATAAAAATGTGATAATTATCATATTCATACTGATCCGCACAAATAAAATGCAAAAATACGCCTCCCGGCAGGCGGAAGACGCAGTTCGTATATATAAATTTCCGGCTGATCGGATTCTACACCGTGAACCGCTCAATAATCCGGTAGTCCAGCTTGCGGTAGACCGGCTCGGGGCGCTCCGAGTGAATCTGCTCATGGATAATGCGGAAGGCGGCGGCCCCCATCTCATACAGGTGGTTGTCCATGGTGGTAATCTGAAGCAGCCGTCCAATCGGCTGGTTATCGAAGCCCATAACTGCGAGGTCCACAGGGATGCTGAGGCCGGCTCTGCGCGCTTCAATAATCAGCCCGGCTGCGACATGGTCTCCCGTAATAATCATGGCTTCCGGCCGCTGTGGCATCTTCAGCAGGGACTGTGCAGCGGCTGCGCCGTCTTCCTCCGTTGTACAGTCATAGATCATCCATTCCTCTTCAAAAGCCAGCTTATGCTCAGCAATGAATTCGCGGTAAGCAGCCTGCCGGATCACGGCACTGCTGCCGTTACTCCTTCCTTCGCAATAACCGATGGAGCGGTACCCTTTGCCGGTCAAGTACTCCAGCCCCTCCCGAAAAGCCGCATAATGCTCAATATAGACAGAAGAATAGCGCCGCTCTCCGCTGTCCTGGCAGGTGACGACCGGACCGTAGGCCGTGTACTCCTCGATGATGTCCGGTTTCAGCGCAGTAGATACAATAACAACACCGTCAATCTCTTTATGGCGCAGCATCTCCAGCACTTTGATTTCTTCTTCCTCCAGGTAATTGCTCTGGCACAGAATCAGCCGGTATTGCGAGAGCAGCGCCTCGTGGGCAAGGCCATTCATAATAATCGAGAAATAAAAAGCATGAATATACGGCAGAATCACCGCCACCGCACCGGTACGTCCGGTAATCAGATGAACGGCGTTCATATTGCGGGTATAGTTGAGCTGCTCAATCGTTTGCAATACAGCGGCTCTTTTGTCCTTGCTGACATACGGATGATTATTGAGCACCCGTGAGACGGTCGTTACAGACACTCCGGCCATCCGGGCGATTTCTTTAATATTAGCCACGTTCGTCTGCGCCTCCTGTGTGAGACTGGTATGTCATTATTCTAACATAGAAATGAACAGCTTTTCGGCCGATAAAAAGCTTGCTATGGAATCCATTTCATACTTTACACTGGGGGTGCAACAAGCCTTACCGGAGAAACCGGCGTGACCGCAAGGGCGTGACGGACCGGTAACGTTAGCCATTTCACGCTGCGGGCAGGAAGGATGTTCAGTAATATTTTTTCCTGAGCAACCCTTTAGCAGCGTGGTTTCTATAGACATTGCCCGACGGATGCCGCCTTAATGACTAAGGAGCAGCAGCCGTTTTTTGTGTGTATTCCGGTCAGAAGTACCGGGTTTGTCCATGCTCCGCGCCTGCCCCCGCCCAATTTAATGCTGCGACAGCACCATTAACTGCCCCTCCACATAGTATGTTTTGACTGTATCCCTTTACCTTGTTATACCAAACAAACCCAGGGCAAGGAGGGGTGACACCATTGAAGGGCAACGAACATCATAGCAAATTTTTGCTGACGCATCGTGAACGCGAAGTATTCGAGCTTCTTGTGCAGGACAAAACTACACGGGATATTGCCGGACTGTTATTCATCAGCGAAAAAACCGTCCGCAACCACATCTCAAACGTAATGCAAAAATTAAACGTAAAAGGCCGTTCGCAAGCGGTTGTCGAGCTGATCAAGCTTGGGGAGCTGAAAATATAGCTGCCATGCTTCAGAGGTGATGCGTTTAAGCCTTCTCTTATCCTTCGGGATGAGGGGAGGTTTTTTGTTGTTGCGTGTCAACTCTCAATTCGTTTTCGAACTATGATAAAATGAATTCATTAGAACCACTTTTTATCGATGGCTACCCGGGAGGTGTGAAAGAATGAAATGGCAGCAAGTAAGAGAATTGTTTCCTGACCAATTTGTTTTGCTTTCCATTCTTGACTATCGTGAGGAAGATGATAAGAAAATTATAACGGAAGTAGCTCCTGTTCGTGCAGTATCTGAGAAGAACGCCAACCAGGAATTTTTCAGCGCCGAACCTGGAAATCTTGTCTATCACACTGCCAATGAGGAGTGCGTTATTCATCTGCGCAGAGACCCATTGATGAGAGTGAGGCGGCGATCATGAAGATAGCTTATGATGGACAACTTCTGACAACAGATATTTCCGTATGCTATCAAGGGAGAACGCTGCAAATTAAAGATATCATTATTGATACGGGTTCATCGCGTACTGTGTTCAGTCCTGATGTACTCGAAGAGATAGGTGTTACGTATGAAAACGGAGACCCCGTATACGAAGCTTATGGCGTTGGTGGAACCGTACCTTTTTACACCAAGGTTATGGATCAGATAGAAATTGATGCCTTAAGAATTGAAAATGTGGAGATTGATGTAGGAATATTGCCCAAGTCGCATAAAGGCTTGCTCGGCTTGGATATCTTGAAAACATATGGATTTACCGTGGATATGGAAAAGCTGGAACTCAGACGACCGTCCGCAACCACATCTCCAACGTAATGCAAAAATTAAACGTAAAAGGCCGTTCGCAAGCGGTTGCCCTGGCTGATTAAGCTTAGGGGGTTGAAAATATAGCTGCCCTGCTTCAGCTTGCGCCACGTTTAAGCCTTCCTTTACCCTTCACGGGTGAGGGGAGGTTTTTTGTTGTTACTAGTCCCTGGTTATCCCAATTCCCGGAATATTAAGCACGGCTGCATTTATGGATTGACGGCCGGGGGAATTGGTTGTAAAATCAGTGTAAAGTATAAACCTTTAAACTTTAGGGATGGTTTTGATACTTTTAATAAATGCAAAGCTGACGTCCAATGTTCGATTTTTCAGTCAGGCTGTAAGTTATGGCGTGCTGAGTAAATCTTTTTTATTTCTTTGAAAGTTAAATCGTTTAAACTTTTAAGTGTGGAGGCATAGATACTTAGATGAACATTCATGATGTAGCCAAGAAGTCGGGGCTCTCTGTAGTGACCGTATCCAGAGTACTTAACAATTCCCCCTCTGTACGTGAAGGCAACCGCCAGAAAGTGCTGAGAGCGATAGAGGAATTGAATTATCAGCCCAATTCAGCAGCACGGAGCCTTGTGCGCGGCAAGACCGGAGTCATCGGGATGTCGATTACCAACTTTAATGACTCTTTCTATGACCGTGTGATCCGCGTGGTGAACCGGAAGCTGGCAGAGCAGGGGTACTTTCTGGCCCTGTCCATAGCCGAGAACGATGATGATGGGGTGAACTTCCTGTTCCAGAAGGACCGCGTGGACGGGATTATCCTGCTGTCTCCGCTGGAGGAGAAGGAATATGTGGAGGAGCTGAAGCGAAAGAACATCCCGGTTGTCCTGCTGGATAACCAGTTCGAGCATGAGGATGTTCCGAGTGTCGTTGTCGATAACTATCAGGGCGGGTATGAAGCAACAAGACACCTGATTAGTCTTGGACACACCCAGATCGCCTATATCGGCGGCCCTTCGGAGTTCCTGAGTGTAACGGAGCGCAAACGGGGTTATGTCCAGGCGCTGGATGAAGCGGGACTAACGCCCTTTGGCACGGAATATTGCGGCTTTACGGTAAGCAGCGGTTATGAGGTGGCGAAGAGATGGGTCCGCGAGGATAAGCTGCCGACAGCCATTTTTTCGGGAGACGACTTTATTGCCCTCGGTGTTGTTCAAGCCCTGCGTGAGGAGGGGATTCTGGTGCCTCAGGATATCTCCGTGGTCGGCTTTGATGATCAGCAGTTCGTCGGTGAATTCTACCCGCGGCTCACAACGGTCAGACAGCCAGAGGCGCAGATGGGCAATATCGGCGTTGACTTACTGCTGAAGCTGATCAATGGGGAGGTGATGCCGCCTGCGGTAACGAAGCTTGCTCCTCAGCTTCTCATCCGTGAATCTACCGCTTCTGTTCGATTAACTTGAAATTTAGGAGTGAATGATCTGTGAAGTATTTTTTGGGAGTGGATGCAGGGGGCAGTAAGACCTACGCAATGATTGCAGATGAACAGGGGAAGCTTCTCGGTGCAGGCAAGGGCGGGAACGGGAATCATCAACTGAACCGTGAGCAGGCGGAGAATAGCTTGCAGCAGGCTGTAGCGGAAGCCATTACAGCATCCGGGCTGACCAGGGAGCAACTGGATTATTCCTGGTTCGGATTGGCGGGAGCGGACAGAGAGGCTGATTTTAGGATTTTACGGCCTATCATCGGCCGCCTCGGCCTTCCCCGGACGGAGATTTCCTGTGATACCTGGAATGCGTTGCGTTCAGGTACAGAGAAGAATTACGGGATCGTGCTGATTTGCGGATCGGGCGTGAACTGCAGCGGCAAGAATCCGGCGGGTGCTACCTATCAATGCGGCGGATTCGGCTACCGGTTCGGGGATTTCGGCGGCGGCTATGACTTAAGTATGGAGGTCTTCCGCAGCGTCCTCAGGGCGGATGACGGAAGAGAACAGAAGACGGTCCTAAGCGAACGCTTAACTCAGTTGCTGGGCTATTCCAATGTCCCGCAGCTAAGAGAGGATTACCTCGATCATTTCAGAGACCTGCCTCCCCAAATTGCGGAGCTGCTGTTTCAGGCGGCAGAGGAAGGGGACCCGGTGGCTACCGGGCTGCTGGTCAAGCAAGGGGATGAGCTGGGTCTGGCGGCTGCCTCGGCTGTCCGCCGGTTGGCCATGGAGGAGGAGTCCTTCGACATCGTGCTTGCAGGCAGCCTGCTGACCAAGGGAGACCGCCCGGGTATCATCCGCCGGGCCATTGAGCGAAGAGTGAAGCAGGCGGCTCCGTACGGCACATTAAGGATTTTAACCCGGGAGCCGGTTGTAGGTTCGGTCGTTCTGGCAATGGAAAGCGGCGGGTTGCATGTGAATCAGGAGGTTCTTGATCATCTATCACAGGGTAAGGAGGAGCAATTATCATGGGGGAAACATTGAAGCTGGTTGTTATCGGAGCGGGGTCGTCGTATACGCCTGAATTAATTGAAGGGATCATCCTGCACCACCAGGAGCTTCCTGTCCGCGAAATATGGCTGGTGGATATTGAAGAAGGAAGAGAGAAGTTACATACGATTACGGAACTGAGCAAGCGCATGATTGCTGAATCCGGACTGCCGATTACCGTTGCAGAGACGCTTGATCGCCGGGAGGCCATTGCCGGAGCGGACTTCGTCTGCACGCAAATCCGGGTAGGGATGCTGGAAGCACGCAAGTGGGACGAATTGATTCCGCTTCGATACGGTGTCATCGGTCAGGAGACGACGGGTCCCGGAGGCATGATGAAGGGCCTGCGGACCATCCCGGTCATTCTGGATATTTGCAGGGATATCGAGGAGCTGGCACCGGATGCCTGGCTGCTGAATTTTACGAATCCGGCCGGAATGGTAACTGAAGCAGTTCACAAATATTCATCGGTTAGAAGCGTAGGCCTGTGCAACTCGCCAATCGGGTTTCAAAAGTGGCTCTCCGGGTTCTTCGGACTTCCCATAGAGAAGATCTATGCGGAGTTTGTCGGCATCAACCATCTGCACTGGGTATCCGATGTCGTGATTGACGGGAAGAGCAAGCTGCAGGAGCTTATTGATTACCCCGAGAGCTATAAGGCAAGCAATGTGCCGTTTGATTCCTGGGACCACCGGTTTCTGAACAGTCTGAAAGCTATCCCTTCCTATTACTTGAGCTATTACTATATGACGGATGCGATGCTGGCGGAACAGAAGGAAGCCGCAGCAACGGCCGGATCACGCGCTGAAGTCGTGAAGAAGGTGGAGGAGGAGCTGTTTGAGCTGTACCGGAACGTTGAGCTGAAGGAGAAGCCGGGGCAGCTGGAACAGCGCGGCGGAGCCTATTACTCGGAGGCGGCAGTGCTGCTGATGCGTTCCATTCATAATGATTCGCGCGATATCCAGACGCTGAATGTAAGGAATAACGGAATTATTGATTTCCTGCCGGACGATGCCTCGATTGAGGTGAATTGTATAGTCACCAAGCAGGGGCCGCTGCCGATTCCGCTGCGCAGGGTTCCCCAGTCTGTCAGAGGTCTGCTGGCTGCCGTCAAGCAATACGAGAGCCTTACCATTGAGGCGGCTGTACACGGAGACCGGGATGTGGCCCTGCAGGCGATGGTTCATCATCCGCTCATACCTTCGGTTACCATAGCGGAACAGCTGCTGGATGAAATGCTGGAGAAGAACAAACCGTTTTTGCCGTTATTTCAATAGAATCGTCCAGAGGAGGTCAAGCGGATGAATACGGCCGGGAAACCGAGCAGGTGGAAGAAGTTTAACAGTCAATTGGATTTGCAGTCTATGGTTTGGCCGGGAATTATCTTTGTATTCATTTTTAGTTACATTCCGATGTATGGCGTGGTTATGGCGTTCCAGCAATACGATATTTTCGGCGGTATGATAAATAGCCCCTGGGTGGGATGGATGCAATTCAGAATGTTCTTCGAGGCGCCGGAGTTCTGGAATGTGATGCGCAACACCCTTGTGATTAGTCTGTTAAAATTGATTATCTCTTTTCCTGCCCCGATACTGCTTGCCCTGATGCTGAATGAAGTCGGGCATATGGGCTTCAAACGCGTGATCCAGACCGTCAGCTACCTACCTTATTTCCTGTCCTGGGTTATTGTATCCGGTTTCGTATTTTCGCTGTTGTCCGTTGATAACGGAACGGTGAACTATCTGCTGGAACGGTTCAATCTGGTCCAGGAGCCGGTTAACTTCCTTGCAGTACCGAAATACTTCTGGTCTATTCTGGTAAGTGTAAATGTCTGGAAGGAGGTCGGATTCGGAAGTATTGTCTATCTGGCGGCGATTGCCGGCATTGATCCGACCCTGTATGAGGCTGCATCTATAGACGGAGCAAGCCGCTTTAAGCAAATTCACCTGATTACACTCCCCAGCATTACCCCCATTATCGTCATCTTTATGATTCTTGCCATCGGCGGTCTGCTCAGCGCGGGCTTCGAGGATATTCTGCTGCTTGCAACCAATCCAATCCTCAGGCCCTACTCCGATGTGATCGACACCTATGTGTACCGCGTCGGGATATTAAATGCCAGGTTCTCTTATGCGACAGCGGTAGGGCTGTTCAAAGCGGTAATCAGTGTCCTTCTGCTGGTGACAGCCAACAAAATCGCCCGCCGGGCAGATGTAAGTCTCTGGTAGATACCACAACAATGCTCTAAAAACCTTTTAGGAGGGCCGAACAATGAGACTAAGCCTGGGCGACAAAATGATGCAGCGGAGTATTTATATCCTTTTGGCATTGCTGGCGCTACTCATGCTGTACCCGTTTTGGAACGCGCTCGTCATTTCCTTTAATCTGGGGAGCGATACGGCGCTCGGCGGTGTAACCTTGTGGCCGAGAGCCTTCACCCTGGAGAATTATTATATTGTGTTTCAGGATGACCGCCTGCTGAATTCGTTCCTGATCACCATTCTTAGAACGCTCTGCGGCACAGCATTATCCGTATTCTTTACGGCCTTGCTAGCTTACGGCATGTCCAAGAAGACCTTACTTTTCCGTAAACAATACATGGTGTTCTTCATGATTACGATGTTCTTCAGCGGAGGGCTTATCCCCAGTTATTTACTCATCCGTTCTTTGGGGATGCTGGATACCTTTTGGGTGCTGATTATCCCCGGCATCATCAGCGTCTGGAACATGATTGTCATCCGCACCTTCTTCAGCGCTTTGCCGGAGGGACTGGAGGAATCCGCCAAAATCGACGGCAGCAGCAACTACGGCATTTTCTTCCGGATCGTGATTCCCGTCTCCGGCCCGGTGCTGGCCACGATAGCCTTATTCACTGCAGTCGGTTACTGGAATGACTGGTTTACGGGAGCGATCTACATTACCGAGGATCGCCTGCTGCCTATACAGACGCTGCTGCGGCAGGTGATGAACTCCAACATCATGACCCAGATTGGCTCCTCGAATGCGATCGCGCTGGATCATATGAACCGGAATCGGACGATTACCACGAAGTCACTGACTATGGCTACGATGATGATCGCTACTATTCCGATTATCCTGACCTACCCTTTTCTCCAGAAGTACTTTGTGAAGGGCGTGATGGTCGGTTCATTGAAAGAATAGCAGTCCCCATCTTACGTAGAAAGAAGGAAAAAGAATGCGCAAACGCCTGACATGGGTAGCTCTGTTGCTGACTTCGCTGGTGCTGCTGCTCGCTGCCTGTAGCGGAGGGGGGAATTCTGACACTTCACAGAACACAAGCGGGAACAATTTGAATACCGGGGCCGCTACAGATGACGACAGCGGGATCAAGCCTGTCACTTTCAGCTTCTATGGCAACTACGACTGGCTCACGACATCACCATGGGGGGAGAATGAGGCGACGAAGTGGATTCAGGAGAACCGCAAGGTTACGGTTGAACCGATCCAATCCGGAGGAGCGGCCGGAGAAAAGCTGAACACGATGATCGTCGGCGGCGATTTGCCGGATGTCATTTTCACGGACCGGGGGTCCTCAGTGGAGAGGCTGGTGCAGGCGGGGCAGCTCGTTGCACTGGATGATTACTATGAGAAATATCCGAACTTCAAGAAATATGTGAAGGAATCGACCCTGAATCTGCTCCGTTCCGACGACGGGAAAATCTATCAAATCCCGAACTGGTATACCTCCGGGCAATTCGGCAACGGCGGATGGATGGTGAATAAGGATATCTATAACGCACTCGGCCGGCCGGCGCTGGAGACCTTTGATGACTTGTATCAATATTTGGTCCTGGTGCAAGACAAGTATCCGGATGTAGTCCCTCTGGAGGTTGGGGAGAAGGGGGCAGGTCTGGAGATCATGTATGGCGGTTTCAAGGAGAACTCCACCAGCAAGTTCGTTACACTCATGGGATACCCGGATGGCGACAAGCTGTCATCGATCCTGGATGATCCCGCTTACGAGGAGATGGTGTTGTACATCAATAAGCTGTACCGTGAACGGCTGATTACGCAGGATGCGCTGCAGCAAACCCAGGATGCGGTCAAAGAGAAGGTCAACACCGGCCGCGTAGCGGTCATGGTTGAATCCAATATCACTACGTATGGAGCCGAGGGACACCGGGCATTGACAGCAAGCAATCCGGACAGCGGTTATGAAATTATCTGGCCTGTCCACAAAGCAGGAGTAGACAAGACCAAAGTATTTGTAAGCGGCTTTGAGACGCTGGGCTGGAACGTCAGCGTCATTACCAAACAAGCCAAGGACCCGGAGGCTATCTTCGCTTACTTTGACTGGATTACGGGTCCGGAGGGACAGAAGGTGCTGTTCTTCGGCCCCAAGGGCTTGTACTGGGATGAGGAGGATGCGGATGGAGCGCCGATTCCAAACGAGAAATACAAGACAACGCCTGCTAACGAGCGTACGGATACGATGCGGAAATTCGAGGACTTCAACTGGGCCGGGAATACGACCTTCATTGATACGGCCAAAATGAGCCTCGAGGCGCTGCTCTCCGCGAACCAGAAATCCTGGGAGACCGTGGCCCAGTCCACCGTGACCTGGAAAACCGCGCTGGACATTACACAATTCGTAAATACCGACCCGCTCCCCGATACAGAGACCGGCATTATCGCACAGAATATCGCAGATATTTACACTCTTGCTTACGCCCAGATGGTTCAGGCGAAGTCGGATGAAGAGGTGCTGTCGGCGCTGGATACCGCCAGAAAGAACACTGAGAAAGCGGGACTGGATAAGCTGCTTGAGTTCAGAACTGAAAAATGGCAGGAAAATGTGAAGAAAATGAACCTGACGAAATAACTGCCGTACGGGCAACTGGCCAAATAAAACTATGATGCGGAGGCGAGATTATGACATTTGCATTGAGATCGAGGTTCATGGCAGTGTTAGGCATTGTGTTGGTTTCTTCGGTAGCGGGGGGTTCCCTTCCCCTTCCGGCACAAGCCGAGGAGCAGAGCAATCCTCCTTTTGAGACGGAAGTGATTGTAAGGACCGTGAACCAGTTCAAGAACATGACGGATGTCCAGAATTTCATCGCGCTGTCCACCAGCTACGGGGTCGATGTCATCAGCATGAATGTGAAGCAGGATGAAGATGATGAGGTTCCGTCCGGCAGTGTATTTTATCAGAGTGATATCGCCCCTATTGCCCAGGGCTACCAGAATTTCGATGCCCTGCAGGCTGTCATTACGGCAGCTCATGCCGCAGGCATCAAGGTTCATGCCTGGATTCCCCAGTTCCATGATCAGCAGGCTTTCCTGGCTCATGATGAATGGCAGATGCAGTCGCTGGTGAACGGGGTTCAGACTCCATTTACAGGCTCTAACGGCAACGAATACTTCGTCAATCCGATTCACCATGAAGTTCAGCAGTATGAACGTTCTATTATTCAGGAAGTGATCGGGAATTATGATGTGGACGGTGTTGTACTGGACTGGATCCGCTTCGACAATTACAACATGGATGTCAGTGATTATACGGTTGCCAAGTATCAGGCGCAGTTCGGGTATTCGCCGCTCAGCATTGACTTCGATACGGATTCGCCGCAGCGCCAGCAGTGGAATGAATGGAGAACCGAACAGATCGGACAGTATGTAGGCGATATCCGTGAGGATATTTCCGAATCCGCGAATCCGGATGTGCAGCTCGGTGTATATATTCTGCCGCCGGAATTTACCGAGGTTGGACAGAATGTAGCCAAGTTCAAGGATGAGATCGACTTTGTCGCACCGATGGCGTACTTCGATGACTGGGAATTCAACAGTGATTGGGTATACAGCACCTCCTACGGTATCCTGAAGGATACCAGTGACGCGATTAGCGGCAGTGATGTGGACATCGTAGCTACCCTGGATAATGACTGGACCGATGATCAATATCAGGAGGTCTACAAAGGTATCCGCGAGAATTATCCGGACGTGAAGCGACTGTCGTTCTTCGCCTATGGAGCCTGGCCGGAGGATGAGCTGGCGAATATCCATGAACGTGAGACCTGGCCGACGCCGGGCTGGACGGCTCCGGTAGAGCAAGATTATCCGGCCCAGCTGCCTGCAGTATGGAAGGCGCGGAATATCGGTTCCATGCCGGGGAACGCCACCTACAATTCTTCCAATAAGCAATTTACACTCAGCAGCAGCT
Source organism: Paenibacillus sp. FSL R7-277 (assembly GCF_000517965.1). Classification (NCBI taxonomy): domain Bacteria; kingdom Bacillati; phylum Bacillota; class Bacilli; order Caryophanales; family Paenibacillaceae; genus Paenibacillus; species Paenibacillus sp. FSL R7-277. The sequence goes on along the minus strand of NZ_ASPX01000013.1, from coordinate 24,351 downwards.
CTACGGATATTTGGGGCAATGGAGATCAGCTGAATTATATCTATCAGCCCGTGAGCGGCAATGCGGAGATTGTGGTTAAGGTGCAGTCCACCAGCTGGCTGGACGGCTGGGCCAAGGCCGGCATTATGATCCGGGAGTCCCTGAGCCATAATTCCAAGCACGCGGATATGATGCTTACCCCATCGAATGGGGCCACCTTCCAGTATCGTTCAGAAACTGCGGGAACTATGGCCGATCATACGGCAACTGCCTCAGCTCCGAAATGGCTGAAGCTGACAAGAACCGGCAATACGTTCAAAGGGTCGATTTCGGCAAATGGGAGCAGCTGGCAGACGGTCGGAACCATTCAGATCCCGATGAAAAGCAAGGTGTATATCGGGATTGCCCTTAGCAATCCCGGGAATGACTCGCGGAACAAGGCTGTGTTTGGAAATGTGAAGGTTACGGATTAAGGAGGTATGCATATGACGATGCCGTTAAGGGAACGGCAGTATTACTTTCGGGACTATTACGATCAGGGTGAAGAGTTGGTGGTGGAAGGGCAGCAGTTGAGAATCGAGCTGACTTCAAAGTTCTCCATGATCCAGAAGTGGGAGTGGCCGCTTGCCGCCGAAGGCCCGATTGTGATCCTTGAGCCGTCTGGAGAAAATGAGGAAGCACCCGAACCTGGCAATATCAAGCTGGAGTTGGAATACGAGGGATCGCTTAAGGCGGATGGCTATCTGTTGGATATCCGTAAGGACGGCACAGTTACCATAGCTGCCTCCAATAAGAGGGGACTAAGGTATGGACTAGATGCTCTGCACTGGCTGCTGAGCCTAGATGAAGGCAAGTGCCGCTTGCCTGTGGCGACCATTCACGATGAGCCCTCTTTTCCGGTCCGCGGCATTATTGAAGGCTTCTACGGCACGCCGTGGAGCTGGGAGGACCGGATGGATGCTGTGCGTTATCTGGCGGCTCACCGGATGAATACCTTCATGCATGCTCCCAAGGATGATCCCTATCACCGCGAGCTATGGCGTGAGCCTTATCCTGAGGCGATCTTTGAGCAGATTCGTGAGCTGAAGCAGGAGTGCGATGCGCAGCTGGTGGACTTCTATTATTGCATTAGTCCGGGGAATGATCTGCAGTTTCGCAGTGAAGACGATTTTGCCAGTCTGGAAGCGAAGCTGGGGGGAATGATCGTCATGGGGGTGCGGCATTTCGTCCTGCTGATGGACGACATCGACTACGCCTTGTCAGGGGAGAACCTTCATTACCTTGAGCGCTCCGGACTGGCACACGCTTATGTGGCCAACCGTGTCTACGACTATTTAAGCCGTCAATTGCAGAAGGTTATGCTGGTGATGTGCCCCTCTGAGTACTGGTCCTCCTGGGATACCGAATATAAGCGGGATATCCGCGAGAAGCTGCATACGGATATCAAGATATTCTGGACCGGATCTGCCGTTTTTGCCCGGCAGGTCGGGAGCAGACCGGCACAGGAGAATTACAGCCATTACGGGCATGAGCTGTGGCTGTGGGACAACATACCTGTCAATGATGCCGACTTTGACCGGTTGTTTCTGGACCCGGTCCGCGGGCGTTATTCCCGGCTTGGCCAGACCGGACATCAGGCCGTGGTAGCGAATCCGATGGTGCAGTGGGAATGCTCCAAGATTACACTGAACACCATGGCCCACTATATGTGGAACAGTGAGCGTTATATGCCTGAGCTATCCTGGGAGCTGTCGGTCCGCGAATTTGCCGGAGAGCTGGCAGACGACATGATGTTCTTCTGCCGCCAGAATCTCAATAGCCAGCTCTATAGCGGTGGATATGAGGAATTGAAAGAGGCTGTGCAGAGCAGAGATATACGCTGGCTTGACGCGTATTTCGACCGACTGGAGAGCGTCTCCTACCGGTTGCTTGAAATGGAGAATTCCAAGTTCCAGACAGAAGCAGAACCCTGGCTGCAAAGAGCCCTGGCGGATGTAGAGCTGTGGAGAGCCTTGCGGCAGAAGATTGCCGGAACGGCTAAACCCGGGGCCGGCGAAGAATTGCGCAGGCGGGCCGAAGCTTGCCGGGCCTTTAAGGTCCGGCTGGGGAGTGATCCCGCCTGGATGGCAGCCGAGGCCTGGGGACTTGCTGCCAGGGAAGGCAAGAAGGGATACCGGCTGATTTTGGAGGATGAGGTGGTAATCTAAGCGCTTATTGATCCTGATTAATGCATAGTACCGTACAAAAATCAAACGTAATGCTGGAGATATTGCCGCCATACTCCAATGACAATACGTGTAAGCCTTCCTTTTCCCTTCGGGGTGAGGGGAGGTTTTTTGTTTGCCAAAATCACGGAAGAGTGAGTTAGATCACCATCTGAATTTTATCAAATGATAAATTATTTCATGAATTCAAGCAGATCAAAACAGACAAGATTAAGGGCATTGCACAGCCACCGATTGTGAAGTCATTTCATGCGGAATCACAAATTATTGATCTGCCAAAGGTTAGTAGAGACGTAGTGAGTAAAGAGAGTATATTTGACTGTATAGAGCAGAGAAGAAGTACACGCTTCTATTCGGCCGACACGCTAAGTCTGGAGGAGCTGTCCTATTTATTGTGGGCCACCCAGGGGATTACTGGAATGAACAAGAACGGGCTTACGCTGCGGACTGTACCCTGCAGTGGCGCGACACACACCTTTGAGACCTACTTGATGATTATGCGGCTAGAAGGCATCCGGCAGGGGATTTACAGATACCTTTCTGTGGAGCATCAGCTCTTGTTTATGTTTGAATTGGATGAGCTGGAGCAGAAGATTGATGCCATTACGCTGGATCAGCCGTTCGTCCCTAACTTTGCACGCAAGGCTTCTGTGCTGTTCGCCTGGAGTACCACACCGTACCGTTCTGAATGGAAGTATGATATTTCAGCCCACAAAAAAATCCTCATCGATGTTGGACATGTCTGCCAGAATCTGTACCTAGCCAGTGAATCGATCGGAGCAGGCGCCTGCGCTATCGGGATCTATGACCAGAAGCTGATTGACGAGATTTTGGCGCTGGACGGAGATGAAGAGTTTGTGATCTATCTTGGCGCAGTGGGGAAGAAGCGGGAATAGCGGAATATTACCGGTTCCGAAGGGTATACTCCAGATAATCCACGGCACTCTGATTAATTTCATCGTCACTCGCCTGGAAGGAAGCGCCGAACACGGCGAAGTAAGGCAAGGCGATTGCTCCAACATGGATGGCACTGGCGTGGAACGGGGCGATGAGCTCATCTACAGTAAAAGAAACAGAGCCGGCCGGCTGGTAGTTTTCCTTTTTATCGCCGATGGTCATAGCTATGCCCAGCTTCTTACCCTTCAGCTTGTTTCCGCTTGAGCCGTAAGCCCAGCCGTGAGTGAACACATCGTCCAGCCATTTTTTCAGCAGCGGGGGGTAGCTATACCAGTATAAGGGGAATTGGAAAATAATCAGGTCATGCGCCTCCAATAAACGCTGCTCCCGCGGAACATCGATGCTCCAGTCCGGGTACTCCTTGTAGAGCTCGTGGACCGTAACGTCCTCCGGATGCAGCAGCAGCTCTTGTCTCCATCTCCGGTTCACTCTTGAAGCCTCTATATCGGGGTGTGCCAGGATGATCAGGGTTGTCATTAGGGATCACCTTTCCGGGGTATAATTTGTGTTGTGCAGCTGCTTCTATTATTTTGCAAGTTCCTGAAAATGTAAATACACACAATAAAGTAACAAGGTTACCTCAAGGTGTGCACTAGACTTTGCCGGATATTGTGGCATGCTAAGAGAAGCAGTGTTCAAATTAGGGCAAAGGAGGTACCGGGGATGAAGCAATATCATTTAGGGATCGAGGCAACACTTGAGATTATCGGCGGGAAATGGAAGTCGCTGATCATATGTATACTGATGTCGGGGACCAAGAGGACCAGTGAACTCCAGCGCAGTATTCCAGGCATCTCGCAAAAGGTTCTGATTCAGCAGCTTCGTGAGCTGGAACGGGACGGGATCATCGGCAGAGTGGTCTACAGCCAAATGCCGCCCAAAGTGGAATATCACATCACCGAGTATGGAGTCACAGCCAATGAAATCATTGACCTGATGTGCTCCTGGGGCAGAACCAATATAGCGATCCGGCAGCAGCGGGGTGAGGAAGTCATGCTACTTGATAAGGACGCTGAATAGGAGCAGAACTGATGTACTAATCTATTGACATTAGTTTGATATCAAACTATAATTCCTTTATGGAAACCAGAGATGCTATTTCACTTATATCCAAGATCCGCGAGAAGGTTAACCGCTTCATCGTTCAAGAGATGGCGAAGCAGGGAGTAGACGGCATTGCCACCTCACACGGAGATATTCTTTATGCGCTGCTGTCTAAGCACAGACTCACCATGGCTGAGATCTCGGCACATATTCATAAGGACAAATCTACGGTTACAGCACTTGTGGATAAGCTGGTCCGGCTGGGACTTGTTAAGAAGGAGAGGGATCAGGAGGACACACGGTACGTATACGTTACTCTAACCGGGAAGGGGAAGGCGCTGGAGCCGGTATTTGAATCGGTCTCTTCTGCTATGCTGAAGCAGTTCTACCGCGATATCACGGAAGAGGAGCAGACAATTTTGCTGGCGATTTTAATAAAAATCAATCATAATTTCTAAAAACTTGGTGTTATAGTTTGATATAAAACTAATTATAGAGAGGACATTATTAATGAGAGACTACACTGATGAATTACCGCCGCATACAGAGAAATATGTCGGTGAGCATGATCTCTACCTGGAGATTTATAAGGGAGAGGAGACGCGGGAAGGCCAAAAACAGGAAGATAGGGTACCCCTGCTGTTTGTGCATGGTGCGTATACCGGAAGCTGGATGTGGAGCAAGTACCTTCCCCATTTCATCCGTGAAGGCTGGACCTGTTATGTGATGAATCTGAGAAGTCATTACCGGAGCCGGGTGCTGGATATGACACAGATTACCTTTGAAGATTATCTGGAGGATATCCATGAGATAGTGCAGTTAATTCAGGCTGAATGCGGAGCTGCTCCTGTCCTGATCGGGTTCAGTATGGGCGGGATCCTCAGTCAGAAGGTGGCGGAGACAGCCGGGCTGTCCGGGCTTGTACTGATGGATTCAAGTATATGCAGAGAGGTACATGAGGAGGTCCCTTATACGGATATCGTTAAGACAGTACCGGGTAACGTAGTACTCGCACCGGTCCGCGAAGAGGAGATCAGCCTGGATGAGACGGCAGAAGACATAGCGTTTCAGCGAAAATACCTGACGATGGAGTCCGCCAAGGCGTTTCGAACCTTTTCTTATCATTTCGGGGCAGCAGGGGTATCCGTAGACAGCGGGTTCATTACTTGCCCTTGTCTGGTGATCCATGCCATTAACAGTGATGAGGATGAGCGTCGGGGCAGAGCTAATGCAGCGTATTTCCGCGCAGCCTACACAGGTCTTTGGAACACCACCCATACCGGCCTTCTCGTAGGACAGCGCTATCAGGAAGCGGCACAGACGATCCTGCGGTGGTTAGCAAGATAATGAATCAAGTGCAACAAATAAAAGGCCGCCTGAACCGGGATGCTCCCGTTCCTTAGCGGCCTTAACCTAATAGGTGAAGGGTGTTCTATATATACATCTAACTGTAAATTAGTGAAATTTGACAGTCTTGATGCGCGATTCCTGCTCGTAAGTTAGCGGGCTTGGCGTTGGCGGAGTGTGCAGATGGCGGTGTGCGCTGTATTCCATTCTCCGGTAATCCTCTTCTCCGGAAGCCATCCCCGGCTGCCACATCCCGGTTACCCAATTCTTCAGTTCCTTAATTCCTGCCAGCATTGCATTCATCCTCCTTGGCGATGAAATACGGTAATGAACCTCTGGTACATCTCTTTTGGTTACGCTTTCATTATAGCATACATAATCCAAAAAGCAATGAAATGTCCGCCTGATAAAGACAAATAAATAAGGAATAATGTTGTGATAACTGGGTTTGTATTTGTATAAGAGAACAATGTCCTCGTGAGATGGACTATATGCAGGCAACAAAAAAGCGGCAGCCGGGAGGGCGGTCGCTTCGGGGCGGGATGTTATGCGGAAGCAGCTAAACGTTTCAATTCAGCTTCCTGATCTATAGAACGCCGGGCCAGTATATCCAGCGTTGCGTCATGTCCTCGCAGGCTTCGGTCGATCCGCTCCAGAGAATCCCGGCCAGCAACGACTTCAGTATTCACTTCGGACACCGCCTGTTGAATAAGCGGGATTAGCTTTGTATCTTCCTTGATGCTTTCGATATCATCCTTGATGGTAACGATGTCGGTCTTGATGTTTTCAATTTCATTCTTGATGTTTTCAATTTCATCCTTGATGATAACCAACTCGCCAACAATTTCAGACTTGAATGTAGCGAATTCTGACTGAAGATTTTTAACATCGGATTTGATGCCTGCAATTTCGGTCTTAATTCCTGCAATTTCAGATTTCATTCCGTTAATTTCGGACTTTACTCCTTGCAGCTCGGCAAGAATCTGCTGGAGAATTACATCGCTCATAGGGCACAGCTCCTTAGGTAGGGTTGGAATAGGACTGCTGCTTGAAGGGGGGATACCTGAGGAATAGGTACAGGTCATTATAGCATATTTGCGTCATTATTGGGTGCTGCTGTAAAAAGAATTCCATGAACATATTGGACATTAGAAGACTGATACTTAAATTTATAAATATACAAAATAGGACAATGGGTGTACTATGTATGTGAATAAATTCGCATGAAGCGTAACCGATAAGAGATGGGGGAATCAAGATTCATGAAGACAAGAAACTGGAAACACCTTATGAAGCTAGTCGTGCTGACTGCTGCTGTCAGTGTAGTAGCTGCCGGATGCGGTAGCGCAAATCAGGCAGGAAATGCCAAAGATACTAATACAGGAGCTGCTACAGCTGTACCTGCTGAGGCCGTTACGATATCGCTGGGACTGCTGCCATCCATCGATGCAATTCCATTTATTATTGCCCATGAGCAGGGATTTGATCAGAAGCATCATGTGAACCTGGATATCCAGACCTTCAAGAGCGCGAAGGATCGTGATGTGGCTTTTCAGGCGGGTAAGGTAGATGGCCTCAGTGCGGATCTGGTGGCAATCTCGATCTATAATGAAGCAGGACTCGATGTCAAAATCACCAGCACGACCACAGGTGAATTCGACCTGCTGACCGGAAATGATGAAGTGAAAGAGGTAAAGGATCTGAAGGGGAAGACCGTCATCCTGTCCAAGAATACCTCAACCCAGTATACCGTTGCCATGATGCTGAAGCAGGCAGGCCTGACGGAAGCCGATATTACTGTAACGGAAGTGCCGCAGATTCCAACGCGTCTGGAGCTGCTTAAGAATCATAAGGCGGATGCGGCTGTTTTGCCGGAGCCTTTTGTCACCATGGGCCGTACTGCCGGTCTGCGCGTTCTCAGCTCCACCCATAGTGCGGGGATCAATCCGTTTGTGCTGGCTTTTCCACAGAGTGCCATTGATGCCAAGGGTCAGGGAATCCGCGATATGTACGCCGCTTATGATGAGGCTGTCGATTATATGAAGACGCATGACCAATCGGAATATATCGACCTGATTATTAAGGAAGTGGGCTATCCCGATACGCTGAAGAATGAGATTAAGGTGCCGGAGTATCTGCCTGCGAACCAGGTGGATGTGAAGGAAGTGGAGGCTGCTTTTGCCTGGGCCCGTGAAAAAGGACTGTTGACCAAAACGCTATCGGCTGAAGATGTGATCTCCGATGTCCAGTTTAAAAAATAGCGGTCTCCGCATTAATCAGCTCCATGTAGCTTATCAGAACGGGCAGCTGGCCCTGGGGGAAATGAACCTGACCCTGCCGGAGCACGGGATTTATACGGTGATCGGTCCCTCGGGCAGCGGCAAATCCACGCTGCTGCGGGCGATTGCCGGACTGCTGCCCGGTTACGAAGGCGAACTGCTCTTCAATGGCAGATCTGTCCATGACAAGGACACGCTGATCGGGCTCGTGCCGCAGAATTATGGTCTGCTGCCCTGGAAGACGGTCCGTGACAACATTCGGATTGCGATGCGGATCGCCCGTCCGGGCGGGGCAGGCCGGGGTAGGCGGGAGCAGGACCGGCAAATTATGCACTGGCTTGAATCCATGGGAATCGCCCAGCTCGCCGGCCGGTTTCCGCTCTCACTGAGCGGCGGTCAGCAGCAGCGGGTGGCCATTGCCCGCGCCTTTGCCATACTGCCGACGCTTCTGCTGCTGGATGAGCCGTTCTCGGCGCTGGATGCCATTACGCGGGAAGGGCTGCAGCAGATTTTTATCGACAACTGGCAGGCGCATCCGGCGACCACGCTGTTCGTGACCCACGATGTGGAGGAGGCGATTCTCTTGGGACAGAAGATTATCATCATGCTGCCGGGCCAGCAGGAGCCGCCGGAGATTCTCGATAACGCTGCTGTATTTGCCATGAAGCATTCCCAGAAGCGGGAGAGCGATGAATACTTCGAGCAGACGAAGAGAATCCGAAAGGTAATGATGGAAAAATGGTAAAACGACGGCATTTTATTCACCTGCTGCGCCTGCTGCTTGTTTTTGCCGGAATGAATGCGCTCTGGTATGTCGCTTATCTGCTGATGAATCACGCGATTCTGCCCAGCCCCGGCGCGGTCTATAAGGCAATGTTTCAGCTCGGGGCCCATGATGTGGTGCTGAATGTAGGCTACAGCCTGATGCGGATTACGGAAGGTGTGCTGCTGGCTCTGCTGCTGGGGCTGCTGGCCGGTCTGCTAATGGGCCGCTCTCCTTTCTGGAACCGGATATTGGACCCGGTCGTCTATCTGACCTATCCGATTCCCAAAATTGCGCTGCTGCCGGTGGTTATGCTCTTCTTCGGTCTCGGAGAAACCTCCAAGGTGCTGATGATTATGCTGATCCTGCTGTTTCAGGTCATTATCTCGGTACGCGATGGTGTGAAGGCTATTCCTGAGAGTACTTATGATGTCCTGACGAGTATTGGTGCCAGCACGATGCAGAAATTCTGGAATGTGACGCTTCCCGGCGCTTTATCGGTGATCCTCAGTACGATTCGCATTTCGCTGGGTACAGCGATTTCCGTACTCTTTTTCACCGAAATCTACGGCACGGAGCATGGCATGGGCTTCTTTATCATGGATGCCTGGCTGCGGCTGGACTACCCTGAGATGTATGCCGGAATTATGCTGTTCAGTCTGGTGGGATTCGTGCTGTTCCTGCTGGTGGATGTGCTGGATTACAGATTCATGAAGTGGCGGAGATAGTGTTTGAGTGGGAGCAACGTGAGCGCTTGGGTGGACGCTGCGCGAACGGACCGTTGTTCCAATCGCTGTGGTCTCCAGATTTTTTTTATTCCCCTATGTGGTGAAAATCCGGAGACCAAGGCGACCGCTGCCGCTTCTACACAATCGTTCCGTCCTCTCCGCTGTTTAAGCGGTATACAATACATCTAAGTTTCAAAAACTCAAAAAGAAATCGCCCTTTTGGTAAGATGGAAGATCGACCATCCATCCCAAAGGGGCGATTTCTTTTTTATGGACTATATAAGACGCACTAAAGAATTAACAAAAAGCAAAAAGAAACGGAGGGGAAATTTGGAACTGTAGGAGCGGAAGCGACCGCCTTTGTATTTGGATTTCTACCGCGAGCAGCGGTTTCAATCAGGAAATTCAAATACAATAGCGGCCGGAAGTCCAAATGTTCACCGCAGCGACGACCAAGCTTTGAGTTCTAATCTTAAGGGCATCTTATAGAGCTTTTCTTTCTAATATAGATTATTTACCGAGCTGCTTATCGACTTCCTTGACAGGATTCTCAGAGGCATTCTCTTCGGTCTTGACACTGCTCATGAACCAGCCTGTAGCTGCAATGATGATCAGAACTACATAGAAGGTCAGTTTCCACCAGGTGCTGTGTGCGAAGTCTTCGGACAATACACCCAGAGCAGGATGGGCCAGCGTGATGACTGCGAGCTTAACCCCTACCCAGCCGACGATGAAGAAGGCAGCAACCTCAAGACCCGGACGGGTGTGAAGCAGCTTAACGAAGAAGGAAGCAGCGAACCGCATAATCACGAGGCCAATGAAGCCGCCCGCGAAGATTACAAGGAACTGTCCGCCGTCGAGGCCGCCGATGTTGCGGATACCACTTGCCGGAAGAGCAACGGCCAGGGCTACGGCTGCGAGGATGGAGTCTACGGCAAAGGCAATATCTGCTACCTCGACCTTAAGTACGGTGAACCAGAAGCTGGCTTTCTTCTTATTTACAGCTCCAGGGCTTCCGCTTTCAGCGGCGTCTTCCGTGACCGGCTTAGCGAATAACACTTTTCGGAAGATGTGATTCCCCGCGATAAATAACAGATATAGCGCACCGATGGCTTGTACCTGCCAGATGTCTACCAGATAGGAGATGACGAACAGCGATCCGAACCGGAACACAAACGCTCCAGCCAATCCGTAGAACAATGCCTTCTTACGTTCCTCATCAGGAAGATGCTTAACCATAATTGCGAGTACAAGTGCGTTGTCTGCGGCAAGCAGCCCTTCCAGTGCTACGAGAACGAGCAATACCCATCCGTACTCTAATAATAATCCCCAATCCATTGCTGTTTCCTCCTCAAGTGGGTTTAGCTGCTTTTTTGAGAAACTAACGGTGATACCATTAGTTTAACCAAAAATATATATAAAAAAGACCTTTACCAAACAGATTAGCCTTTGGAATAAAGGTAACCTGGTTGGTAAAGGTCTCGCTAACAATAATCTATTGCCGATAAAACCGGAGAATATCCTCATATTCTCGTATTGACGATTTTATCTAACAGCTACTCCCCTTTACGGGATTATATGAAATTTTAGGTGATTCGTTTCTGGCTAAAAGTATCATATCCGAGTTAAGAGGTGTTGTCAATGTTTTTGTGAGAACAACTATCAATAGAAATGACAGGCCTGAAAACGGAAACATGATAAGTATGAGTCATGTAAGTTGACATATCATATGGCGAAACTGCAAACAAAAGGAAATAAAGGGCAAAACGAACGTTGGACTAATTGACGATCCCCGGTAATGAAAATATGATGAAACTAATTAAAGCGGCCAAGTGAAATTAATGTTAGATAAAATAACATTAACCAAAACAAAGGCTATTTGAACCATAAACTTTTAGGAGGTGGGAAATGATGCAGCCGTCATGTCTATCAAGTGAAGCGGAAGAGGAGATTAGCCGCCACCCTTGCTACAGCGAGGAGGCCCACCGGTTCTATGCCCGGATGCACATCCCGGTTGCTCCCGCCTGTAACATCCAGTGCAATTACTGTAACCGCAAGTTCGACTGTGTGAATGAGAGCAGGCCGGGCGTGGTCAGTGAGGTGCTTACTCCGGAGCAGGCGGAACGCAAGGTGCGGGGAGTTGCCGCTGGGCTGATGCAGCTCTCGGTAGTGGGTGTAGCCGGGCCTGGAGATCCGCTCGCGAACCCGGAGCAGACCTTCGATACCTTCGCCCGGGTCAGGAAGCATGTGCCTGATGTCTCCCTCTGTCTCAGCACTAACGGACTCACGCTGTACCGGCATGTGGATGAGATTATGGAGCTGGGCATCCGCCATGTCACGATCACCATCAACGCCATTGACCCTGAGGTCGGCCAGGCGATTTATCCCTGGGTGTTCGATGAAGGCGTACGGTACGAAGGCAGAGAGGCAGCCGAGCTGCTGATCCGCCGTCAATTACTGGGACTTGAGATGCTGGCGAAGCTGGGGATTCTGGTCAAAGTGAATTCCATTATGATTCCGGGGGTTAACGATCATCATCTGACTGCAGTGTCAGCGCGGGTAAAAGAGCTCGGGGCCACGCTGCACAATGTAACACCGCTCATTATCGCACCGGGCAGCCAGTATGAAGCGGATGGCCGCAAGGCACCCCGTCCAAAGGAATTGCTTAATTTGCAGGAGCAGCTGGGCCGCGGGGGAATGAAGGTTATGCGCCATTGCCGGCAATGCCGGGCCGATGCGATCGGGCTGCTGGGCCAGGACCGCAATCCCGATTTTCCGCTGGAAGCGATGGAAGCCGAGCCGGTCATTAATGAAGCCGCCCGGGCGATGTTCCAGCGTGAGCTGGACACCAAGATCCGCGAGCGCGTCTTGGCCAGACAGGCCAGACGCATTCAGGCCGGCGGGCCGAAGACACGGGTCGCGGTTGCCACCAGAGGCGGCGACAAAGTGAATCAGCATTTCGGTCATGCCACTGAGTTCCTGGTCTACGACACCGACGGAACGGATGTACAGCTCCTGGGTGTCCGCAAGATCCAAGCCTATTGCCATGGCAAGGCCGATTGTAACGGTGACAAAGCAGCTACGCTGCAAGAAATTATATCAATTCTAAGTGACTGCCGTATTCTTCTCTGCTCCGGCATCGGCGAGGCCCCAAGGGCCAGCCTGAACGCAATCGGTGTCCTGCCTCTTGTCCGCAAAGGCGGCATTCAGGAAGCCATTCTCGAAAGCGTGAAGTACAGCTCTTATTTTGAAAAACTAAACATTTCGAAGGGATGATGAACAATGAGACAAATCGCGTTCTACGGTAAAGGCGGTATCGGTAAATCGACAACTTCACAAAACACCCTGGCTCAGCTGGCAACCAAATTCAAACAAAGAGTCATGATCGTAGGCTGCGACCCGAAGGCGGATTCCACCCGTCTGATCCTGAATACCAAAGCCCAGAACTCCGTGCTGGAGCTGGCGGCTGAGCTTGGCTCCGTAGAGGACCTGGAGCTTGAGGATGTGCTGCAGACAGGCTTCGGCGACATTATCAATGTAGAGTGCGGCGGACCGGAACCGGGGGTAGGCTGCGCAGGACGCGGGATTATCACTGCAATCAACTTCCTGGAGCAGGAGGGCGCCTATCAGGATCTGGATTTCGTCTCCTATGACGTACTGGGTGACGTGGTATGCGGCGGATTCGCCATGCCGATCCGTGAGGGCAAGGCCCAGGAGATCTATATCGTCTGCTCCGGCGAGATGATGGCGATGTACGCAGCGAACAATATCGCCCGAGGTATCCTGAAATATGCCACTAGCGGCGGCGTAAGACTCGGCGGCCTGATCTGCAACAGCCGGAATACAGACCGTGAGGATGAGCTGATCATGGAGCTGGCCCGCCGCCTGAATACACAGATGATTCACTTTGTTCCCCGCGACAACATCGTTCAGCATGCCGAGCTGCGCAGAATGACCGTAGCCCAATATAATCCTGAGCACCAGCAGGCGAAAGAATATGAAATATTGGCCGAGAAAATCCTCAATAACAAAATGCTGACGATCCCTACCCCAATCTCAATGGAAGAGCTGGAAGAGCTGCTGATGGAATTCGGCATCATTGAAGATGAAGAAGCTGCGATCAAGAAGCTGGCGGCTTCCGGGCAATAAGGCTTACTAAAGAACTTAACAAAAAGCGTAAAGAAGCGGAGGGGAAATTTGGAACTGGAGGAGCGGTAGCGTCCGCCTGAAAGCTTTCCGCAGGAAAGCTCGCTTCGGAAGCATATGCAGTCTCCGGATGTTATCCGCTAAGCGGAATAATAAAAAACATCTGGAGACAACAGCGGCTGGAAGTCCGAATGTTCACCGCAGTGACGACCACGCTTTAAGTTCAACTCATAGGTAAGCCATTAAGAAAAGGAGGGTCAAACCATGGGACTCAATATTGAAGAGAATCAGAAGCTGGTTGAAGAGATTCTGGAAGCCTATCCCAAAAAGGCGCGGAAGGACCGTGAGAAGCATTTTCAGGTGGCGGATGAAAAGGCCATTGATTGCAGCACCTGTGCGGTAAAGTCCAATATCAAATCCCGTCCGGGTGTCATGACCCCGCGCGGCTGCGCCTATGCCGGCTCCAAAGGGGTGGTCTGGGGTCCGATCAAGGATATGGTCCATATCAGTCACGGGCCGGTGGGCTGCGGACAGTATAGCTGGGGCTCACGCCGTAACTTTGCGAATGGGACGCTTGGCATCGATAACTTTACGGCGATGCAGATTACCAGTGATTTTCAGGAGACGGATATTGTGTTCGGCGGGGATAAGAAGCTGGCCGTCATTATGCGTGAGATTACCGAGATGTTCCCGCTGGCTAAGGGGATCTCTGTCCAGTCGGAATGTCCGGTCGGCCTGATCGGTGATGATATCGAAGCGGTGTCGAAGAAGATGTCCAAGGAGCTGGAAATGCCGGTTGTTCCGGTACGCTGCGAAGGCTTCCGCGGAGTCAGCCAGTCGCTGGGCCATCATATTGCGAACGATGCGATCCGTGACTTCGTGATGGGCCGTGCCGAGCTGGCGGAGACCGGTCCCTACGATGTGAATATCATCGGCGACTATAACATTGGCGGCGACGCCTGGGCCTCCCGTATCCTCCTGGAAGAGATGGGCCTGCGCGTTATTGCCCAGTGGTCCGGTGACGGCTCTCTGAACGAGCTGGAGGTAGCCCACAAGGCGAAGCTGAACCTGATCCACTGCCATCGCTCCATGAACTATATGGTAGACCATATGGAGAAAACCTACGGTATCCCTTATCTGGAATACAATTTCTTCGGGCCTACGAAGACGTATGAGAGCCTGCGGGCGATTGCAGCCTTGTTCGATGAGACAATTCAAGAGAATTGCGAGCAGATGATTGCCAGATACAAGCCGGTCATGGATGCAGTGATCCGCAAATACAGACCTCGTCTGGAAAATAAGACCGTCATGCTGATGATCGGGGGCCTGCGTTCCCGCCATACCATCGGTGCTTATGAAGATCTGGGGATGGATATCGTAGCCTCCGGTTATGAATTCGCCCATAAGGATGACTATGAGAAGATGCTCCCGATGCTTGCCGAGGGAACCATTGTCATGGATGATCCTACAGCTTATGAGCTGGAAGAGCTCACGAAGAAGATGAACATTGATCTGGTGGGCTCAGGCGTGAAGGAGAAATATGTCTATCACAAGATGGGCGTGCCGTTCCGTCAGATGCATTCCTGGGATTACAGCGGCCCGTATCACGGCTTCGACGGCTTTAAGGTGTTCGCTAAGGATATGGATATGACCGTGAACAGCCCGGTATGGGATCTGGTGAGCAGACAAGGAACAATGGAGCCGAAGGAGGCGGGCGTATGAGCAGGGATGAACTGAACATTAAAGATAATACCAGCTTGTTCAAGGAAGAGCGTTATGTGCAGCAGCGGGAGAACAAGAAGCAGTTCGAAGCGCCCTGCAGCGAGCAGGAGACCGCCGAAGCACTCGCGTACTCCAAGTCCGCCGAATATATGGAGAAGAATTTCAACCGCCAGAATGTGGTGATCAATCCGCATAAAGCGTGCCAGCCGCTGGGTTCGGTCATGGCCGCGCTCGGATTCGAGAAGACACTGCCGTTCGTACACGGGTCGCAGGGCTGTAACGCCTACTTCCGCAGCCATCTCAGCCGCCACTTCAAGGAGCCTACGCCGTCCGTGTCCACGTCCATGACAGAGGATGCCGCTGTATTCGGCGGGATGAATAACCTGATTGACGGTCTAGAGAACAGTGTCGCCTTGTACAAACCGGAGATGGTTGCGATCTGTACCACCTGTATGGCTGAGGTCATCGGGGATGACCTGAACTCTTTTATCGGCAATGCCCGCATTAAAGGGGTGATCAGTGAGGAATATCCGGTAGCCTACTGCAACACGCCGAGCTTCGTCGGCTCACATATCACTGGCTACGACGCCATGATCAAGGGCATCCTCAGCTACCTCTATACCCGTTCGGGTATAGAGAGTAAGCCGGGAAGCGGCGCGGAGAGCGGAGAGAAGCTGAATGTGATGCTGGGCTTTGAGCCATACACCGGGAACTTCGCGGAGCTGCGCAAGATTCTGGGAGCCTTCGATACCAAGTACACCATACTTGGAGACCACAGCGGGAACTACGATTCACCGGCAACCGGAGAGTATGAATACTACTACGGCGGCACGAAGCTTGCGGATGTTCCGCAGGCAGCCAATGCGCTTGCCACCCTGTCCCTGCAAAAGTATACACTGAAAAAGACCCAGGAATATATCAGCGGTACCTGGAACCAGCAGCTGGCAGCGTTATCCACGCCGCTGGGCATTAAGGGCACAGATACGCTGCTGGATACGATCAGCGAACTGACCGGTCTCCCGATTCCAGCAATACTCACGGAAGAACGCGGCCGTGTCGTGGATGCGCTGATGGACAGTCACCCTTACCTGCATGGCAAGCGGGTAGCGCTGGTAGGCGACCCGGACCTGCTCATCGGCCTGATCGGGTTCTGCCTGGAGACCGGGATGGAGCCGGTGCACATTATCTGCTCGAACGGTGATGTGGATTTCAATGAAGTGAAGTTCAAGGACGAAGCTGAATCGCTGCTAGCAGCAAGCCCGTATGGCACCGAAGCTACTGTGCATGTCGGCAAAGACCTGTGGCATATGCGCTCGCTGCTGCTGAATGACAAGGTGGATCTGGCGATTGGCAGCTCCCATCTGAAGTTTGCCGCCAAGGATGCGGAGGTGCCGCTGGTGCGGGTCGGCTTCCCGATCTTCGACCGCCATCATATGCACCGTTATCCGATTATCGGGTATCAGGGAACACTCAACCTGCTCAGCCTGATCGTGAACACGATTTTGCAGCAGCTTGATGATCATAACTCCGGCTTTAATTTTGAGCTGGTGCGCTAGAGCCGTTTGTCTTTAGCCATTAATAAGATAGAAGTGCGCAAGATTCGTGTGGAACACAAGCCTCTTAAGCGAAGGAGATGAAGAGCCGATGGACCCTTTACGGCAAGATGATTTTGATTCCCAGGCTTGCGGGAGTATAGCGCCTAAGGCGAAGCCCTGTCCAAGGCCCAAGCCGGGCGAAGCTGCTGGAGGCTGCTCCTTCGACGGAGCCCAGATCACGCTGCTGCCGATTATGGATGCTGCGCATCTGGTTCACGGACCGATTGCCTGCGCCGGAAACAGCTGGGAGAGCAGAGGCGCGTTATCCAGCGGCCCCTCCCTGTCCCAATACGGCTTCGCTACGGATCTTACGGATTCTGATATTATTTTTGGCGGCGAGAAGAAATTGAAGGACAGCATTGATTATATTGCCGGGCGCTTTGCGCCTCCGGCAATATTTGTATATTCAACCTGCGTGACCGCGCTGATCGGCGAAGATATGGATGCGGTCTGCAAGGAGGCGGGGGACCGGATCGGGATTCCTGTTATCCCGGTGAACAGCCCTGGCTTTGTCGGCAGCAAGAATCTCGGGAACCGGCTGGCGGGGGATGCGCTGCTGCAGTATGTCATCGGGACGGGAGAGCCGGACCCGGAGACGGCCCTGGGGGTCAACCTGATCGGGGAGTACAATATTGCCGGTGAGATGTGGGATATTGAGAAGCTGATGAACAGCGCCGGGATCGCCGTAACCTCGCGGATTACAGGGGATGCCCGCTATAAAGAAATTACGTGGGCACACCGGGCGAGAGTGAATATGGTGGTCTGCAGCCGGGCGCTGCTGGGCCTTGCCAAGGAGATGGAGGCGAGATACGGTATCCCGTATTTCGAAGGCTCGTTCTATGGTGCGAAGGAGACGACCTATTCGCTGCGCCAGATGGCCTATCTGATGAATGACCGGGAGATGGAGCGGCGTGTGGATCGCCTCACCGAGCGGGAGGAAGCCCGGCTCGGCCAGGAGCTGCGGCCTTACCGCAAGCTGCTGAGGGGGAAGCGGGCTGTACTCTATACGGGGGGCGTCAAAAGCTGGTCCGTCATCTCGGCCCTGAAGGAGCTGGGCGTTCAGGTCGTCGGCGTAGGGACGAACAAAAGCACGGAGGATGATGTGCGGCGGATTGCCGACCGTGTGGGTGATGATACAGAATACATTCCCGAGGGCGGGGCCAGCCGGATTATTAAGACGGTAAGAGAGCGCAAGGCGGATATTATGATTGCCGGCGGCCGCAATATGTATGTGGCGATGAAAGAGCAGATTCCCTTCATTGATATTAATCAGGAGCGCCACAAAGCGTATGCCGGATATGAAGGGCTGCTGCGACTGGCCAAAGAGCTGACCTATTCACTTGCGAACCCGATCTGGAAGCTGGCAGCAAGCCCCGCTCCCTGGGATAAGGAGGCACCGCCCTATGACCGTTAACCGGAGAAAAAAGCCCGCATCTGTCAACCCGATGAAGATCGGGCAGTCGCTGGGTGCCGTACTGGCCTTGCAGGGCTGTTACCGGGCCATGCCGCTGATTCACGGCTCCCAGGGCTGCTCCGCTTTTCCGAAGGCGCTCCTGACCCGGCATTTCCGGGAACCGATAGCCGTTCAGACCTCGGCGCTGCAGGAGATGGATGTCATCTTCGATGCCAACCGCAATCTGGAGGAGGCGCTGAATCTGGTGCTGAGCAAGCACCGCCCGGATATCATCGGCATCATTGGGACGGAATTGACCGATGTAGCCGGTGTGGATTATCAGAACATGCTTAAGACGTATAAAAGAGAGCGGAATATGCGGGGTGGTCTCGCCTTCTCCGTGGTACTGCCTGATTTTCGCGGATCGCTGGAATCGGGCTTCAGCTCTACGGTGGAGTCTATGATTGACGAGATGATCCAGCAGGCAGGACACCGGGGGCAAAGAAGTGTAAATACCCGGCAGATTACCCTGCTGCCGGGCTCGTTCTTAACCCCGGCCGATGTGATGGAGCTGAAGGAGATCATCTCCTCCTTCGGCTTCGAGGTGATTGCGCTGCCGGATATCTCGACCTCCTTGTCCGGCCATCTGCTGACCGGGTTCTCGCCGCTGACGCGCGGCGGGGTTCCGCTGGACTCTATGCTTCAGAGCCTGCAGTCCGGTCTGACGATTGCGGTCGGCGGCAGCATGGAGCGTCCGGCCAGACGGCTGCACAATGCGATAGGGACCCCGTATAAGGTATTCGAAGGGGCAATGGGGCTTAAAGCAACCGATGAACTGCTGCACTTCCTGCATCAGATCAGCGGGGAGCCGGTGCCGCTCCGGTATTGCTGGCAGCGGGAGAATCTGCTCGACAGCATGCTGGACGCCCATTTTCAATTTGCCGGAATGTCGGTTGTTGCCGCATTGGAACCGGATCATCTGCATTCGGTCTCGGGGTGGCTGGAGGAGCTGGGCGTAGAGCAGAAGGCGCTGATCACTTCGTTCGAGACCCCACTTATTGCCGGAATGGAGCGCGAGGTGTGGGTGGGCGATCTGGATGATGCCGAGGTGCTGGGTAAGGGAGCAGATCTCTGGATCAGCAATTCCCACGGGATCGCCGGGGCGCAGCGGACCGGAGCGGCCTTCATGCCGGCCGGGTTCCCGGTCTGGAATGAGCTTGGCGCCTACATGTCCGTCTCGGTGGGGTACCGGGGAGCGATGGAATGGAGCAATAAGGCAGGTAATCTGTTAATGCAAAGGGAGGCAGAACACCGTGAAAGTAGCGTTCGCCACAGATGATGGAAGCCGTGTGAATGCGCATTTCGGACAGAGTCCGATGTTCGCTGTATATAATGTAACGAAAGCCGGAGCCGAACTGGTGGAGCTGCGCAGATTGTCTGCCGTACAGCACCAGGATGAAGCAGGAAAAATCGAAAGCCGCCTGGATTCCGTAGGCGACTGCACCTTGATCTTCATCATGCAGATCGGCGCATCGGCCGCTGCACGGGTAACCCGCCGGAAAATCATGCCGGTGAAGGTGGCGTTCGGCAGCCCTATCGAGGAGCAGCTGAAGCGGCTGGTCGAGATGCTTCAGGGCAAGCCGCCGATGTGGCTGGCCAAGGTGCTGCGGGCGGAGGAAGCGGAAGAGAATGAAGGAGGAGAAGCGGATGGAACCCATGGCTAATGAGAGTGCGGCGCTGCAGGGTACAGTGATTCCAGGAGCTGCGGCGGCGAGACTGCGCAGCCCCAGAGCGCGCAAGGAGCTGAATCCGGAGACCGCAGATGCCCTGATCCGGCGTCTGTGTCATCTTCTGGATGCCGGAGATTTCTTTGGACGTAACAGCAGCCTTCCTCCGCTGGAGAAGATCGCGAAGCTGTTCCTGGCGTCTGCCGGGGATAAGGATCAATCGGAATTCAATTGCGCGGTGTCGCCCAAGGTCCGCCAGCAGGTGCCGCTGCTGTTCCAGGCCATGGCAGGTGTCATGGAGGAGAGAACCGGCCTTATGATCCAGAGCACGGCGGAGATTAACGGCGAGGGCTTCGGACGGGGGCTGCTCTACAGCGGCAGAGTCATTGTGGTGCTTAAGAGCCTGCGGGCCGGCTTCCCCTTCCCGTTCACTTCGGCTGAGAAGACGATTTCGTACGGGGTGGAGTGCATTGAAGAAGGAATGGCCTTTCTGGAGAAATATAAGGAGCTGACTTCAGCGCACGGCCTGCTTAGCCTGGAGGGCTAGGGAGTATATGAATTCAGTCACAGGGGGAGTCAGGGATGGAGCAGCTTGCCGGAGGGTTGGAGCTGGAACGGTACACCCGGCAGCTGAAGCTGGTCGGGGAAGACGGGCAGAAGGCGCTGAAGGAAGCGACGGTTATGGTCGCCGGAATCGGCGGGCTTGGCGGAACGGCTGCCCTCTATTTGGCGGCGGCTGGAGTAGGCCGGCTTATTTTGGCCCATGAGGGGGTCATTGTAGCCCCTGACCTGAACCGGCAGATTCTGATGGACAGCGGGCATCTGGGTCAGGAGCGGATGAGTACGGCGGTTGCCCGGCTGAAGCAGCTGAATCCGCATGTAGAGATTGAAGGCTATAATTCCAGAATTGAATATCCTGCGGCGTGGCCTTGGGTGGAAGCAGCCGATCTTGTGATCGATGCCCGCTACGACTTCCCGGAGCGTTATGCGCTGAACCGGCTATGTGTCGATACGAATACACCTATGGTGGAAGCGGCCATGTATGGCTTTGAAATATCGCTTACTACGGTGATTCCCGGACTTACGCCCTGCCTCGAATGCCTGTATCCGGAGTTGCCGCCGCAGTGGGAGCCGCTCGGCTTCCCGGTTCTGGGCGCAACCTCCGGGATTGCCGGTTGTCTGGCAGCGCTGGAAGCCGTAAAATGGATTACAGGGGTAGGGACAACTTACGCGGGCGTAATGCATCGCTTCAGCTCACTCGACTTCGCCTGTTATAGCGTCCGTATTGCCCGTAATCCGAATTGCGCTTGCTGCGGAGAGGGAGGTAAACCGTGAAACGTCTCAAGCTATGTGACACGACACTCAGGGATGGTGAACAGGCGGCTGGAGTATCATTCACGAGGGCGGAAAAGCTGGAAATCGCAAAGTTGCTGTCGGAGAGCGGAGTAGAGCAGGCAGAGGTAGGCATTCCTGCCATGGGCAAGCGGGAGCAGGAGGATATTGCCGCTGTTGCTGAGCTGGGATTACCCATGAAGCTAATGACATGGAACCGCTCGGTGCCAGGGGATATTGACAAGGCCAAGGCTACCGGCGTGAACTGGAGCCATATCTCCATCCCGGTGTCGGAGATTCAGCTGCAGGGCAAGCTGGGGCTGACGCCCCGGGAAGGTCTGAACAAGCTGCTGCGTACCGTGGAGTACGGGCTGCGGCAGGGCATGACCGTATCGGCAGGCATGGAGGATTCCTCAAGGGCGGATATGAGCTTCCTGATTGAAGTGGTGAATACCTTATACAAGGAAGGCATCCGCCGGTTCCGGTATGCAGATACTGTCTCGGCCCATCATCCGGGCCAGATGGCAGAGCGGGTAAGCCGGCTGCTGGGAGAAGTGCCTGAGGATGTGGAGCTGGAGGTACACTGCCACAATGACTTCGGGCTGGCCTGTGCGAACACGCTCAGCGGAATAGCTGCCGGAGCGGTGTGGGCCAGTACCACGGTGGCCGGGATCGGCGAGAGGACCGGCAATGCGGCCATGGAGGAAGTAGCCATGGCCTGGCGCTATTTGTACGGCGGGGAATGCGCGGTCCGGCTGGAGGGGCTCCAGGGCCTCGCCGACAAGGTAATCGCCGCGTCCGGCCGCAGTGTCGGCGATGCGAAGCCGGTCGTGGGACAGCTCGCCTTCACCCATGAATCCGGGATTCATGTGGACGGGCTTATGAAGGAGCAGGAGACGTATCAGTTCTTCGATCCGGCGGTGGTCGGCCGCGCGCACCGCTATGTGCTGGGCAAGCATTCCGGCAGCGGCGGCGTGGCCCATGTGCTGGAGCAGCAGGGACTTGCGGTCAGCGCCGAGACGGCCGGCCGTCTGCTGGAGAAGGTCCGTGCCTACGCGGAGGCCCGCAAGGGCACTGTGCCGGAAGTCATGCTGCTGCAGTGGCTGATGGAAGAGCAGCAGCGCGCGCAGAATGCGGTATAGGCAACGCACTAAAGAATTTAACAAAAAGCAAAAAGAAGCGGAGGGGAAATTTGGAACTGTAGGAGCGATAGCGACCGCCTTTGTGTTTGGATTTCTACCACGAGGAGTGGTTGCAATTAGGAAATCCAAAATACAACAGCGGCCGGAAGTCCAAATGTTCACCGCAGTGACGACCAAGCTTTGAGTTCTACTCTAAGTGCGTTTTATATATGCTGATGCTTAAGCTGGGCTGTCCTCCATGTGGAGTGCGGCGCAGCTTTTTTTGGAATACAACGGCTGATGATATCCGGGGCTTGCAGGCCGGGGGGAGAATAGACTCTACTTTGACGGAGGATTTTGTTACAATTTGAGCAGGCTGTAAATAGGCAGAGCGTATGGAGAAGGGAAGGCATCACTTTGAAGAAAACGATTTTTTTCGATATTGACGGTACGATCTATGATGAAGACAAGAATATTCCGGCTTCCACCAGAGAAGCGATAGCGGAGCTGAAGAGACGCGGGCACCATGTAGCAATTGCTACCGGAAGAGCGGATTATATGTTCGAGGGGCTGCGCGGGGAGCTGAGAATTGACTCATATGTCTCGCTGAACGGGCAGTATGTAGTCTATGAAGGGAAGCCGGTGTACAAGAACCCGATTGCGACCAGCGTGCTGGAGGAGCTGACCTTGTTCGCGGAGAAGCTGGATCACCCTGTTGCGTATACGGATACGGCGGGTATGAGAGTGAATGTGGCCGATCATGAGTACATCAATACGAGCGTTGGTTCGCTGAAGCTGGTATTTCCGACGCATGACGCCGGATATTTCCTGAAGAATGACATTTACCAGGCGATGATCTTCTGTCCGCAGGAGAGTCAGCAGATCTATGCCGAGCGGTACCCGGAGCTGAATTTCATCCGCTGGCACCCGCTGTGTATGGATGTGCTGCCCGGCAACGGCTCCAAAGCGAACGGGATCGCGGAGATGCTGAAGGTGATCGGGGTGAAGAAGGAAGAGGTCTATGCTTTTGGCGATGGCCTGAATGATGTGGAGATGCTGGGGTATGTCGGGTATGGCATTGCCATGGGCAACGGCGAGAAGGCAGCGAAGGCGGCCGCCTCCTTCATTACGAAATCTGTCCGCGAGGACGGGATCTATGAAGGCTTGAAGATGGTCGGGCTGCTGTAAATAGGAGCACTCGGTTGCTATGGTCTCACTTCATTGAACTCTTGAGGGGATATTCTTACTCCCGGATTTAGCATGGTGCTTTACTGGAAGAGTATTCGATTGCAGTTTATGCAATGGAATACTCTTTTTTTGCATTGCAATCAAATATGATCAACGGGGCAATGAAAGCTTTTTGTCCGGCAATAGTATATGTTTTTGGTGGACGGGTGGTGAGCGGGTATGAGAACAAATTCCGGCCTGACGGGGTGAAGTGAGCTAGTCCATCCTGTACAATTAACCACTTTTCCATAAAATAATTATTTGCCTACAGGATGAATGTCCATGCCCTTTCTGGGTGAACGGAGTAGGATACATAGAGTCTATAGGAGGTGTCGAATATGGGTCGTACGGAACATAAGAAGAAAAAGCGGAGCTGCACAGAGGAGCTTATGGGATGCCCTTTGCCGAGAGCGAAACGTCCCGTGAGAAAACGGAAGGACAACAATTGCAGCTGCAAGAAAAATATTATCGTCAAAAAGCAAATTGTCCGCGTTAATATTCCATTAGGTGCTTTGGGTGCAGCCGGAGCAGCAGGAGCCTTGAATGCGGCTGGAGCTGTAGAAGCACTGGGAACAGCTGGAGCAGCCGGAGCAGCAGGAGCGCTGGGAGCCGCCGGAGCAGCAGGTGCGCTCGGAGCCGCAGGAGCGGCCGGTGCGCTTGGGGCGGTTGGAGCAGCGGGAGCAGCGGGTGCACTTGGAGCCGCGGGAGCGGCTGGTGCGCTCGGAGCCGCAGGCGTAGGCGGAGCCGCAGGAGCAGGCGGGGCAGC